>JBOHHR010000360.1:0-13787 GCA_050725475.1 Gammaproteobacteria bacterium
GTTGAATGTCTTGGAAAGGCATGGTTACTCATACTCCGATGGATGTCCTCGGGCGAGGCCTAACGATATGGATACCGGCTGCCAACGAGGGCGAAACGTGGTTGGCAGTCCTAGTAGCCGCGCCCGCCACCGAGCTTCGATAAGGCCGCGGCGATCCCCGGGCGTCGGCTGTTCAGACCCTGTTAGGCATCGCCTCTGATGTCATCAAGAGTCGGCTTATTTTCTTTCGCGATCCTAATCAAAAACCGCAGTGCTTCGTTTACTGACTCCGCATCCGGGAACACTTCTGCCACATCGGGTTCTAAGCGGACCACTGAGCCGCCGAAACTCTTCCGACCAGGGCCAAGCCTTCTCACACGCAAGCTCCTTAAATCATATTGTGGCCGAAGTTCATCATCCATCTCTGTCTCAACCTTCTTCATACTCTTTTCGCTCTGGTGTTACTTCTCTGGCGCTAATCAAACGAACAACGTCGCCTCTCTCCGTATATGACACGACCTTGCTGCGACTCCCCAACGATAATATAGCGATGTTCATCGTAGGAATGATCCGGGTCGTAGAAATCAACATAGAGCGGATCATCGAAAACAGTCTTCGCTTCGTCAAATGAGATTCCATGCCTTGAGAGATTGGCCGCTGCTTTCTGTTGGTCCCACTCGAATTCCATAGGCACACACAGTGCAGCATCAGATACTTTGGCTTATTGAAATAGTTTCCACAGGGCTAGATGCCTAGCGATGGTTAGGCTGCCCGTTTTGGAGATTTCGTTGGACGGCGAGCCGGAGAGCCATACAGCATTCCCTCGACGCTGATATCTTCGTCGATATCTGCCCAATGGATACCCTGACCCTCGCCGAGAACTTCAAAATTCTGTCGCTGATCTCGGGTAGCCTCAGACAACCGCCATGACCAAACCAAAGGTACGCTAATAGTACGTCCGTCCACAAGATGAGCAATAATCTCATCATCAGTGATTTGGACTTTCAACAAGCGTGGTTCCGCGAAACTAGCCACAGTGTTCATGCCATGCCTCCAATATTTCGATCAGGTTGGATTCAATGATCCGTCGTCGAATTGAATTCAGCTCTTTTGCTGAAAAGCCATGATTCTTGCTCAAGGAGATCGGCTCCAGCCAAAACTTACAAATCAGCTTCTCTCGCTGGACATGAACACGCTTGGGTTCACTGCAATCGAAACTATAAAAAAACAAGCGGTAAGGACCTCGAATATTCTTTACCGTCGGCATCGATTCCTCACCCTGTTGCTTCCGCTTTCCCTAGAAGCCGCAGCTCGCGTATACATGGACTCCAGCAACATATTGATGGTGAAAAAATACATACCGCCAGATACGCCATAGCGGCGATAGTCCGGCATGGATACATCGTATCACTGCTCAATCATGCGGTGGAACGCCCACAGGGGCTTCCGCCCTACGCTGGCTAGTATATTCTTTACCGTCAGCATCGATTCCTCACCCTGTCGCTTCCGCTTCCGCTTCTCCTCTTAGCCTAATCAAGTTCAGTCGCTCGCGCCTATGAGAGCGTCGTTAATGGTGTCTGACTCCATGGTGTTTTGTCAGCTTCATCCGGTTGTTCGACCGCGGCCTCATTTGCGGGACTGTAGGTACTTCATGCCAGCTTCTGTCACGCTGACTACGAAAGGGCTGCCCCAACGCATCTCTGGCAACAGGCGCAGGTACTCTGGAGGCATGCTTTCGACCAGTTGCTCGAAGTGCGGCGCGTTCGTCGAGTTGTCCGAGCCAAACAAGTCTGGCCGCGAACTGGCGCTGATGGCTGGCGACCAGCTCAAGGAGACGCTCCTGAGCTGGCGAGAGGATTACCTGTGCTGGCAGCGCGCTGGCTGACGCCGCCGGGAGAACGGCGGCGGCGCTTGCGGCTAACTTTGCCTTCTCATACTGCTTGCCGAGAAGCCACCAACCGCCTCCGAACACCACCGCGCCAATTGTTGCCGCTACCAGTAACGATAGCCGCGGGTATTGACTGCCGAAGAACTCATATAGCGATTTCAGCCACTCCATGTCGTCCTCTCAAGCGGTCCAGCGACCTGTTAGCCGATAAGTTATTCATACTGGCGCTTTCGCTTCCCGCGTAAACACCCACTCCTGGCTATCGGATAAGGCCTCATTGAAGCGATAACCCTCGGCGTCGAAGGCTTGCAACTCTTCGGCACGTCCCAGGCGGTTCTTTATGGCATACCGACTCATCAAGCCGCGAGCTTTCTTGGCCAAAAGCCCTATGATCTGATAACGGCCGGCGCGCTTTTCTTTGAACTGGGGCGTGATCAGGCGCCCTTGCAGCAGCGGCGGGTGTACCGACTTGAAGTATTCGCTCGAGGCGAGATTCAGCAACGTCTTTTCGCGCTCGGCTTCGAGCGCCTCATTCAGCGCTTGGGTGATCCCATCGCCCCAGAAGGCGTAGAGATCGACGCCGCGATCGGTCTTTAGCCGCGATCCCATCTCCAGGCGGTAGGGCTGGATCAGGTCCAGAGGTTTCAGCAAGCCGTACAAACCCGAGAGGATGCGCAGATGTCTTTGGGCGAATTGCAGGTCCTGCTCACTGAAATCTTCTGCATTTAAGCCTTTGTACACATCCCCCTTGAACGCCAGCACGGCTTGCTTGGCGTTGTCCAAGGAAAACGGTAGCCGCCACTCCTGAAAGCGCCGTGCGTTTAGCTCTGCCAAAGGGCGGCTTATATGCGACAGTTGGCAGAGCTCCGCAACCGACAGTTGGCGCGCCTGCTCGACCAGGTGTTTCGCCTCCTCGATGAATTGCGGAAGGGTAAAACCCTGGGTGCACGGCGCTGTTTCAAAATCGAGTTTCTTAGCCGGCGAGATGACGAGTAACATGGCGCGTTTCTCAATCCCCCACGTAAAGCAATCGACCTCAACGAGCCGGGAACACGCGCGGACTGTGCACAGCGTAATCCTCAAGGCCAGTCCTAGGATAATACATCCCTTCCAGGCGGCGTATCCACCACTGGCCGTCTGCTCGCTCGGGCGTGTCCGCAAACACATAGCGGTATAGCTGTGCACGCACAAATCGGGGTGCAGCGGGCGCGAATGGGTTGCTTCTCAATAAATTCACCACCTCGGCCTGGTTTTGCAACAGGCGAAACAGAAGATCGGAAAACCAGGGACTTCTACTCTGCTGGTCTAAGGCCGCAAACCACATCTGCCAGTCGAGCCTCGGCTGATGGGGGATGTTCCACCCCGGAGGTCTTCGCAGATCGCCCGGCTTATATTTGAATTCGTACGGGAGCCACCGTTGCCCATCCATTGAACCCTCGATGATGATTTCCAGCCGCGTTGTGGTCATCACCGCGAATAAGCCGTAGGGGTTCACGATGCGAAACGGCTCGATCGGCACGACCAGTGCCGTGGCAAGGCGGCTGATAACTCCCGCGCTCGAGGGAAGAAGCTGGACAACGCCGGTGAAAAGGATGAAGCCCGCGAACACGACTAATGGCGCCTGATGCCCCGGGCTGGGTCTGCTTTGAGTGAACGTCAAAAGCGTATTCGCAAACCGCTGCGGCCACAGGCGCTTCAGGTCCCTGTCTTCAAGCAAGAACAGGCAAAGCCCAAGGGTAAGCAGATTAAAGAAATTGTAGTTTCCGGTAATGAGGATCGCGATTTGGAGCAAAGCGGTTGCCGCTGCTGCAAACAGCCGGGGTCGCCGGGCGCAAAAGTACAGAAACGGGATGAGCAGTTCGATAACGAAGGTAAGCAACGCCGCAAAGCGCAATAGACTTTCCGGAAGCTGGTGTGCGTACCAAGCCACCCACGTGGGCAGAGGTTGGGTTTCAAAATGATACTGCAGCGCACTGAGATTGGCCCAACTGGGATCATGGCTCAATAGCTTCACGCAGCCAGACAGAAACGTGAACCGAAACAACAGCCAGCGGAACAAAAACGGAATAAGGGGCGAGTGCAAGGGCAGGAAGATGGCCAGGAATCCGCTTTCCAGTAGCAGCAGATCCCACTGAAAGGACATGAACTCTTGCCCAGCGTAGAAAAGCGACACGTACAGGGTAAAGCACAGCACCAAGCACAGCCGTTGCGCGATCCCTAAAACAACCAGCAAACCTGCCGCCAGGCCGGCCATGCAGGCGACACGCAGGGTGGAGTCGCTCGCGTCTAGCCAGAATAAGGTCGGTAGCCGCCAGTAAGCGGCTGCGCCCAAATACTCATAAGCCCGCGTCAGGTAGGGTTGCAGCGGGAGGATCCCTTGTTCGCCCACTAGCCCTTGAACCTGGCTTGCGAAGGACGCGAACGCGGTGGCATAGATCAGGCCGACAAAGCGTAAGAACAACCAACTCGCGCAGCGGTAGCTCACCGGCTCACGATCGGAGCCCCAGAGGAGCTTGGATAGGGTAAAAGCCGATCCGCGTCTCGCGGCAATGAAGCGGTACAGAAGCTCGGCTAAGGGAGCGAACCCAGGAATATGGTTGTATGCCCACAGCCATAGCGGTTTCCCTCCATTGTATAAGACACGAAAGCTCGCTTTGGCCCCTCGCGACACGCGGCCGTCGTCCTCCATGAGCCATATCGAATCCCGAAAACGCTCTAACGGAATCTGCGGGAAGTCTTGAGCCACGATCTGATAGGGTTGGTAGCGAACGGCGTCTTCGGTCAGTTTCTGCCAATAGTTAACCCAATAGACGCAAAAGGCGCACTCGCCATCGTAAATCAGCAGCGGCTCGGGCATAGACGTGGCAGCTAGACAAGCCGGGCGATAGAATCCGTGGGCACCCCCCCGGATTCTTGCACCGGGCTATAACAGCAAGGTGCTCGGCGCTTCTGGCCTTTTTATCGCTTCAGAGCATGCCATAGGGAGGGAATATTGCGCTTTTGTTTGCGCAGCACCGCCGTGATCGCGATCTCTTCCAGCGCCGCAATGACACACATCACAGCGGCGACGCGAAACGGCCACGCCGGCCCCCCGGCGAAAAACAAAATAACCGTCAGTCCCATCAACCCCGCTGCCAGTTTCACACTCCGCGTGTGATAGCTGGTAAAGACCCCAAACTTGATCAGCCCCCAGGCCACGGGCACGGTATAACTGACAATCACCAGGGCGACAAAAAACAATTCTCTCTTCACCAGTTCAGGCCATAGCCACCACGCGGCAATCGGGATAACGGAGTAGATCACCCAATCGGCTGCGCTGTCCAGCTTTGCGCCCAGCTCCGATTCAAGTCTGAATTTTCGCGCAATAAAGCCATCCGCCGCATCAGTCATAAAGACCGTCCCGAGTAACGCCAGAAAACTCAGCGCGTAGCCGTTCCATGCGAGCCACAAGAGCACAGGGGCGCAAACGAAACGAAGTCCGGTGATCGAATTCGCCAGTTGGCGGAACACCTTCAGGCGCCAGCTGGGCCGTGAGCATCGATCACCAAATTCTGACTGCATGGCACTATGATCGTAATTCGTTGGTCTGCTGTTGAGTCGAGACGGCAAACGTGGCATGCAAAGCAACGTGATCCGACATCCGGCGCCAACGTCGTTCCTTTAACCATTCACAAGCCAAAGGCGTTACCCCCCGATAGTATATCCGGTCAACGGGAAGCACGGGCAACCATGCCGGGAAGGTCCGCGCATGACGTCCCCTCAAGGCTTTGAACACCTCCCCCATTCCCAGTTTTGCGCCGATTTCGTATTCTGCCTCACCCCACCAATCGTTGAAATCGCCGGCGACGATCAAGGGTGCTCCGTGCGGGATCTGCTTCTCAACATAGTGTCTTAGGATCGCCACTTGGCGCTGGCGTTCAGAAGCCATGACGTCAAAATGAATGCAGATCACGTGCACCGGTCCTTTGTCTTCAGGGAGCGCAATCACCCCGTGCAATAGGCTGCGGCTGGCGCTGCGGAACGCTGACACATTGATATTCTCCCACTTGGAAAAGGGGTACTTACTTAATATCGCATTGCCATGATGACCGGCACGGTAAATCGCATTTTTCCCATAGGCGTAATGAGGCCACAAGCGATGAGCCAAAAACTCAAATTGGCCCGCGTTTGGCCAGTTGGCGACACGGGTTTGGTGTTCCTTGTGCTCGCCCTGGGTTTCCTGCAAAAAAATGAGATCGACATCGGCCTCTTCCAGAGCATCTCGCAGTTGGAGTAAAACAAAACGCCGGTTCCCTGCCGCAAACCCCTTGTGCATGTTGTAGGTCAACACGTTTAGGGTAAACGGCACTGGAGCAAATAACCTGGTGTCAGTAACCTTCACCTGGGTGGCACTGGCTTTGTAGCTCACTGGGGTCGCTTCCATCGGGTCGCTGACTCTGATGGCGGGGCGGTCACGCTGCGCGAGATTAAAATCCCTTCAAGCAATCACGCGTAAATGGTCGCAATCGATTACCTCCTTGGTCGAGGAAGAACTTTGATGAACCCGGCTGGCCCATTAATGCCGCTCGGACCAATAGCCTGGGTAGCGGGTCCCGACGTAGCCGAAAGGTCGGGTGAATGTGTACTGCGCGGGCTCGACGATCAGCCGCTCGGCGGCTTCCTGGGTATTGCCGCTCAGCGCACTGAAGGGCAGCGTTACGATATAGATGACAGTTCCCGCGAGGGTGCCGGCTAAGGACACCGGACGCACGAATAACCCGTCAAACGCCATTTCCTCGGCGGTGGGTCGTATATAAGCCCCCCCATCGTCATATCCATACGGGGATAGCGGTTGCTGCGATTGGGGTTCCGCGTTAGCTCCTGAGGAAAGTGACAAACACGCCAGCGCGCTGGTTATGATTGCAAAGCGGTTTACGGCATACATGGCGATCTCCTCATTTTGGGTTTAGTAAGCATCAACGCTTGTGCTTTGTCAATTCCAAGTCACAGAAGAAGGGAGGTCACGGCTTGACCGGTATTGTTTGCGCTCGTGGCGCTTTTCGCCACAAGCCGCCTTGCGAAAAGCAGCCCCACCCCCATTTCAGCCAGCCGAGCAAGGCGAATGCCAGCCATAAGGCCCAGGCCAGCATGAGCAAACGGTAGCCGAATAAGGGCACGGACAGGAACCAGGCCTGGGGCATGCCGGCATCGCTGCGATCCATATACCAATTTAACTGCGAGGCGGTGGAATTATTGCCTGCGATCTGCATTTCCGGCAATCCCAGCAGACCCTGCTGGACAGCGAAGAAAAGTAGATTCAAAGCGACCAGGGTCAGCAGGCTGAGAGCCACCTGCATGGCGTTAAAGGCGCTGCGGGTCACTTTTTCTGCTACCTTGGCGCGCAGCCCGAGCGCGAGCAGCCAAGCGACAATGACTAGACCGGCCCAAATAGGAACTTGCGTCAGGCCCATCCCCAACAGAAACCAATGCCTGCTTTTCAGTGGCGTGATTCGAACCCGGCCGAGCGCGATGGCTATTAGAAGCACAACGGCCAGTACTCCCCAAAAAAGCACCGCGGGCCCGAGTCGAGGGCCACCCGTGAACAGGATCCAACGGTCCTGTCCCAGCACCGCTTCGACTTGGTCATTCACGCTGGGCGCTCCGAGATCTACTTCCGGGGTACGAAAGAAAACGCTTAAGCCTTGCCTCTGGCGCCAGGATAAGGACATGTTTTGCTGGCCGGGCGTCAGGGGCAGAGTCACTCGTCGCCCATCCTGGCGAATGGGCTGCAAGCGCCCGTCGATCAGGGCAGTCTGAAGCTCAGCATCCTCGGGCAGCGTGAGGTGGTGTTGCCCCCCCTGGCTGCTACGCACGATTAGCTCGAGCAGCGCATCGGTAGCGCGCTTTCCCGGCGTAAGCTGCAAGCGCGCGCGATCGAGGGTCAGCGTTTGCCCCGAGCTGCCCGCGGGTCGAATGAGGTCTAGCTTTATCGCTTCCCCGGGCCACGGCTGCCATTCGGGTAAGCGGCGCCCCTGCGGATCTTGGTGGTAAACCTCGGCGATCCCGCTCGCGGACGGGTGCCAAATCGGACTGACATCGAGTCGCCAGATCTCCGTCCACGCCCCGGTCTCGGGTGCTTTCAATGCAATCGATGGGCGCTTCGCCAGGGTCGAGACCCAGGAAACCGAGGATGTTTGAGGCGCCATGTTGACCATGACCTTGCCGTCTCGCACCCGGACCTCGGGCGTGGTTACCGACTCGCCTTCGATCAAAGGCACTTGGATGACGATGGCGGTGTCGTGCGGAGAAGCCCTGATCACCCGGGTCTCAACACGCCAATCCAGCCCCAAGCGCAAGGTACGTTCCAGCTTGGCAAATGGGGGTAAAGCGAGCGGTTCGAGGAGCGCCTGTTGACCCTCGGGCGCCTGAGGGTTTCGGCGAGTGAACTGAAGCTGGGACTGGGGAACGCCGTGCTCATCCACCCCCTCTACGGCCCAGCCCTCGCTTTGGATCTCGACCCGCTTCGGCTTAAGCGGCAAGGGCAAGGTGATTTGATCTTTGGCCGGCAGCGACCCCGCCAGCAGCACCTCATGTCGTCCCTCACTGAGCCTGATCCACATCTGCCCTTCGGGCGTCCGGGCGAGCCCGGTCGGGGCCGATCCATCGACTTGCACCTGCTCCGGCAACCAATCGTCGGCTCCCACCGGCAGGGGCACGGCGACATCCGCCAGCGCGTGCACCTCCAAGCGCAAGTGCAGGGTCTGTGGCTTCAAGCTCACGTAGGCGCGCGCTAGGTACGCGCAATCCGGTAAACACGGTGCGGGCACCAACAGCCGGCTCTTGAGCTCCTCGAGCAACGTGGGATCGGGGAATTCAGCCCGTACCGCTTGTGGATGGAAGCCCAAAACCGGCAGCCAACAGAGCGCCATCACTGCGGCGTGCCCGCTTCGGAGCTTTATCCGTCCCAAGCTCGCAACCACCGCGACCAGCACCAATGCGCCGGTTAAGACCACGCGAGCCAGGTTTAACAGCAGGTTCCCGCCGGGAGGGATCAGGAACAAGCGGAGATCCTGTGAACGCTCCACCGGCCCATTCCAAGACAAGGAGACGTTGGTCCAATCCCAGGTGGGTAGACCCGGACCGGTCTGGATATTGGCCTTGGGGTCGATTTGGTCAAAGTTAGCCGCTTGGGTTCCCGCTTTTTCCTGCCTTAACATCGCACGGCTCGCGGGGGCCGCTTGTTCCAGAGCCAAACCCGATACCGCGGCGTCTCTGCTCTCGCCGGGGGTCATCTCGCGTTCTGCGGGGGCGGAGGCAGTTTCTGGGGCGGTCGCGGTTCGCAGCGCAACAGTGGGCACTGCAAAGGGCCGTTCAAGTTGCGGGTAGATCCCCGTCCTAACCTGGTTGATCAGAAAGCCAACGCCGATCGCGGCCAGGGCGAGCACGCTGACACTGCGGTAGAAGACCGCTGCTCGACGCACGCGTCCCTCGGGCAGAACTCGAGCTAACGCCACCGCTACCAGCACGTGCACCCACACGTAACGAGGCGCATCCCATTCGTGCCAGCTTAGCCCCAAAGCGGTGAGCGCCAGTAACCCCCAGGGCCAACCCCAGAGGTGCCCGAAGGCGAGCGCGGCGATCAAGACCACGAATAAATCCAGCAAAGTCCAACGGCTTACCCAGGTGTCTGGAACGTTATCCACGCCCCCGGCGGCAAACAGGCGCCATCCCGGTGGCAGGTGCAGGGTAGCAGCGACTTTATCGAAATCGTGGTCCCAGCCTACGGCACTGATGGAACGCACACGGCCCTGGTAACGGCTGTCGGCGGATAGGTTGATGGAGCCACGCCGGACTTCCACTCCCTCTTGCTCCGAGTCCGGCAGGCGGGTGATGAATTGGGCTTGTCCATCCAGAGATACGCGGCCGAGCTTGAGATCTTTGCCGGCATTCAACCGCCAGGCGCGAAGCATGCGCCCGGTGATGGTGTCGGCGACCGTGTAGCCCCCTCCATCGAAGTCCAGCCATAGCTCGCGTTGCAGGTGCAAGGCGTCGGGATCGGGCTCGGGGTCGCCGCGCCGGATCACCTTAAGGCGTAAGCCGTCGCCGGCTTGCAGGCGATAAGTCGGCAGATGCTGCCACTCCCCGGGCAAGCTGGTCTGGCGCGGGTCTATGCTGATCACCCCCTGGACCTCGACCAGACGCAGCTTAGGTCTGGCGTCGAACACCCATACCTCGGAATCGGGCCATGGGCTCAAATTCTTTCCCAGCGCGATGTGCGTGGTCTCAGTAGGAAAGCGAGCGCTGAGCCGTATGCTCCAGCTTCCGGGGCGCACTTGAACGCGCAAGCGACCATCGGGTTCCAGCCGAGCGGGCAAGGGGCTGGTCAAACTCAGGGGAATAAACCGGGGCAGCAAGGCGCGCCCGAGCACTACTTCGCGTTGGCGACCCGACACTTCCAGGTCGATGCGCGTTTCCACTAACAGCGGGATTTCATCGATGACCTTGCGAAAGACCTGTACGCTCAGGCGCTCACCGTCGCGTTTCCGCACGCCGAGCTCACGTTCTCTCAGCCACAGCTTTCCCTCCGGACCGATCCGCGGTGAGCTTACGGCTTGCCCTTGAATCGTTAAACCGACGATGCCGGAGTCTTCCGGGATCAACAGTTCCTCTGGCAGACGATCCCATTCCAGGTGTCCGCGGATGTCATGCATCCCACTCTCAAGCTCAACCACCGGTCGGCCATCTCTTTGCGATACTAACAGCGGTTTGCCGTCCGCCGTCACATCCTGCGGCCAATGCAACCCCCCTCCCGGAAGTTTCACCTCGCTGGTTTGGTAGGCATGCCAGAGGATCTCAAAATCGCCTTCCTTTTCTCCCAGGTTCAATTGCAACCGGGTCGGCCAGGCGCAGCGCCGCGCCTCCTCGGCGTTGTAGAGAAAGGGGCAACGGCGCTGCGGCTCCGCGTACAGCACCCATTCTATCCAGGGGCGAAGCGGCTCCGGAACCTGCTGCGGGGCGATCGGCCGTTCCGCGGACGCACCAGGAGTAAACGCTGTGACCAGCGCAAAAAAAAGGACCGCCCGCATGATATCCCCCGAGCAAACGACTTATTCTAAGTCTACAAGCAGGGATGGCAGGATGCGAGGATCCCGATCCTCGGGTTAAAAATAATAAAGCAGCCTTATCAGATGAAAATTGATCCCCGGATTGGGATCACCCAAGTCTGCATTAGACAGATGTTGAAACCGGTAGCCGAGTTCGATGTGGTCCTGCGGACCGAAGCGAAATCCGACACCCCCATGCGAACCAAAGGTGAACGGAATATCGAAGTCCTTGTCGCCCAACTCGGTGTCGGACATGAGATGTATACCCACCGCTCCCTCGATAAAGGGCGTGATCCCCAAAGGCTTCGCCTTTGAGTGGATGCGAAACACTGGAGCGAGCCCGCCCTCTACCAGCGTATCATTGCCGGTTCGTCCCTCGTCTCCATCCCAGTAGCTTAGGCTCAGCTCCCAATGACCGCTCAGATGTAATCCTGCCGGCAGTGACCACCCCCTCCCCCACCGCCACCCCGCGGCGATACCGATGCGCTCTGCACTCTCCTCTCCGGTTCCGACTTCGAGCGCAAGGAAGTCGATTGCTTGGATCGCGTGGCTCATCATGGCGGCGATCAAGCCCAAGGCAGATGCAAACGATCGTTGATATTTCAAACCCAGGCCCCCCAGTTTCTTTCTATACTTTTTATAGTACAACCTTAATCGTTTGGTAACGCTTGGTAACTATGTAGCCTCTATCCGCGCGTGCGCCGGCTTTGAGTGGCCCGTAGAAAAGCGAACCGGATTGATTTGACGCGACGCAGCATCGCGTTTTCGCTACAATACCATTCGTAACACGGACTGGGAGGGACGACGTCTTATGGGTAATCCTAAGGAAATAGCGGCTACCTTGATTCGAGGTGACGGGATCGGCCCCGAGATCATGGAGGCGGTTTTGCGCGTGCTGGATGCACTGGGCGCACCGTTTCGATGGGAGGAGCAGGCAGCCGGCATGGCCGCCTTAAAAACGCACGGGGATCCCTTACCGGCGCCGGTGCTCGAGAGCATACGCAAGACCAAGTTGGCGCTAAAGGGGCCGCTGACCACCCCCATGTCCGGGGGCTTCCGGTCCGTCAACGTGCGCTTGCGCGAAGCGTTCAAGCTGTTCGCCAATGTGCGGCCCGCGCGCACCTATCTTCCCGCTGGCCGCTACGAAGACATCGATATCGTCCTTATCCGCGAGAATACGGAAGGCCTGTACGTCGGCGTGGAACACGTCATTCCCATCGATGATGACCCGCGGGCCGTGGCGGAGGCCTCGGGCATTATCACTCGCTTCGGCTGCCGACGGATCGCGCAGTTTGCCTTCAACTACGCGGTGTTTCATGGCCGAAAGAAGATCACTATCGTGCACAAGGCGAACATCCTCAAGATGTTGACGGGTTTGTTTTTAGAGACCGCGCAAGATGTTGGAAAGAAATATGCCGGACGGGTCGAGGTCGAAGAGCGCATCGTGGACAACTGCGCCATGCAGCTTGTGCTTAATCCGCAGCAGTTTGACATGATCCTCACCACCAACATGTTCGGCGACATTCTGTCGGATGAGATCGCGGGGCTAGTCGGGGGACTGGGCCTCGCGCCCGGGGGCAACATCGGGGTGGATGCCGCGATATTCGAAGCCGTCCACGGATCGGCACCCGATATCGCCGGTCAAGGCATTGCCAACCCGTCTGCACTGCTATTGGCCAGCGCCATGATGCTGGATCACGTGGGCGAAAACGAACGAGCGGAGCGTTTGCGCGGCGCCCTCTATCGTGTAGTGCACCAAGATCGGATTTGGACCAAGGACCTGGGGGGACCAATTTCAACCCACGATTTCGCCAGTGCCGTGATAACGCGGCTATAGCAAACGGCCGCAAGACTGAAGCGTAGCTCTTTATCATCAAATTCCTCCGTACCGTAGGACCTCTAAGGGCGATGTTGCTGCTCGCCGCCGGCGTGCTCGCAGCCGCCGGTCCTTTCGCCGCCGGGATTGAGCTCGGCACGGCGCTCCTGTTCTCCAATGTGTTTCCCGCGCTGGTCGTGGTGTTCGCCTTCCTGCTGCCGCTCGACATGCTGATGTGCCGGATTTTCCGCTCTGAGCATGAGGGAAAAGCGATCCAACGTTACGCCGATATCGTGCGCTTCGAAGCCATAACCTTGGCCTTCATGCTCGCAGCGTGGAGCCCTTTTTGGATCCGTTTGTTCAAAGCATAAGGGATCTACGGCGCGAGTCTTTCTCCCCGGTACCGGAGGCCTTGGTTCCTAATATACGTATGTGCTGCAAACCGCAGCGAACTTGGGTATCCCAGTAATTGGGCTGACCTACCCAAACGCGGTCATGGTCAACTCGGTCTGTGAGACCGTTGCAGTTGCTCAGGCAGAAAGGAACGTTCAGAATAGGCTGACCGGTCGGCAACGAGGTGAATGCATGAGCAGCAGGGTTTCTGAGGCTTACGAGTACGATTTCTATGCTTGGGCCATAACCAATGCCAAGCTCTTGCGAGAAGGGAAACTGGAGGACATCGACATCGAACACCTCGCCGAGGAACTTGAAAGCATGGGCAAGACCCAACAACGCGTGCTGATCAGCCGTTTAACCGTGTTGCTTGTCCACCTCATGAAATGGCAACTGCAACCTGAACTGCGTTCCAGAAGTTGGAAAAACACCATAAAGATCCAACGGATCGACCTTCAGGAACTACTGCAAGACAACCCCAGCCTTCGGCCTCAAACGGGAGAGGCGTTAAATCGGGCTTACCGAAAAGGCAAGCTATTAGCCGCAGGGGATACCAATACGGATGAAACCAGCTTTCCAGAGACTTGCCCGTATTCCTTCGAGCAGGCGATGGAGGAGGCGTTTTGGC
>JBOHHR010000361.1:0-3699 GCA_050725475.1 Gammaproteobacteria bacterium
CCGTTGAGCTGACGTCGGCGTTATTGGAAGTCTTGGACAGCGAGCAAAACTCGTGCTTCTGGGATCACTATCTCGATCTCCCCTTCGATCTCTCGCAGGTGCTGTTCCTCTGCACCGCCAGCCAGACAGATACCATCCCGACTGCGCTGCTCGATCGCATGCAAGTCATCCGGCTCGCCGGGTATACAACCGACGAGAAAATCGCCATCGCAAGAAAACACGCGTGGCCAAGACTGTGCGACAGTGCAGGATTGCGCCAAAATCGAGTGCAGATCTCCAAAGCAGCGCTCAGGAAAGTCGTGGAGGGTTACGCGCGCGAACCCGGTATGCGTACATTTGAGCAGCAGCTCTCACGCATCCTGCGCAAAGCCGCGGTCAAACTATTGCAGAACGAAGCGCAGCCTATCCGCATCGGGATCGCGCATGTCGAGACTTACCTAGGGCCGCCGCTTTATCGCTATGAGCCGCCGATAGCCAGTACCGGCTCTGCCATCGGCCTTGCCGTGACCGCCAGAGGTGGCACTATTCTTTTTATCGAAGCCGCCAAGGTGCATGCCAATCGCGGTTTCAAGCTTACCGGCATGTTGGGCAACGTGATGAAAGAATCCGCGGAGATCGCCTACAGCTACGTGGCGGCGAACCTCGAACGCTTCAAAGCGAACCCTGTATTCTTCGACGAGAGTTTCGTGCACCTGCACATGCCAGAAGGAGCAACGCCTAAGGACGGCCCCAGCGCGAGGATCACTATCGCCACCGCGCTCCTCTCGTTAGCAAGAAACCAAAGCGTACCACGCTCGCTGGCGATGACCGGAGAGCTAACGCTCTCGGGCAAGTGCTTGCCGTAGGCGGGATCCGGGAGAAGGTGACAGCAGCAAAAAGGGTGAAGATCATGGAGATCATCCTTCCGGAGTACAATCGGCGTGATTTCTCCGAGTTGCCGGATCATGTCCGCAAAGGCCTTATGGTGCACTTTGTACGAAGCTATCCCGAGGTGGGGCGGATCGTGTTTTCAGATAGCGGGCAGTCAACATGATTCGGAAGGGTCGTCATTCCGTACATGGCCTGCCCCGTACTCGATACGGGGGATGGTACGGAATCCAGTCGCATGGACGCCTTCCTTGGCTCTGGATTCCGGCCAATCCATGGTCAGAATGACGGAGGCAAAACAAAGGATCTGTGTGATCTAAGGTTACCGGCGCTGATCACG
This sequence comes from Gammaproteobacteria bacterium, assembly GCA_050725475.1. Taxonomy (GTDB): domain Bacteria; phylum Pseudomonadota; class Gammaproteobacteria; order JBOHHR01; family JBOHHR01; genus JBOHHR01. The sequence continues at coordinate 1,208 of JBOHHR010000361.1, forward strand.
CTCAAGGGCCATGAGCAAGCGAGTCTTTATGGCCCACTAGCCCCCCGAGAACTATGCCCCGACAGTCGCCACAGCTGCCGGCGCATCAGGTACGGACGGCTACTCTTCAGGTCGCGTCAGCTCCGCCCTTATCCGCGCGCAAAGAGCCTCGGCGGTAAATCCTTCGTATTCAAGCACGTCGTTGAGCAAAGCCGGCTTAAACCACCTTCCATCGAGCGCGATCGGCAGTACGCGCGCCTTGGCCTCACGCCGCAGCAGCACCTCGGCGATGATGGAATATAAGCCGCCCCCCTTGAAGTGATCCTCCACCGAGACGATAAGTCCCGCTTGCTCTGCCGCACCTACGATCGCGTCTTCGTCCACGGGCTTTAGCGTCCTCATAGTGACCAGCCGGACTGAAAGTCCCTCCTGGCTGAGCAGCCGGGCGGCCTCATAGCATTGGGCCGTCAATAGTCCATAACAAAGGATCGCGACGTCCGCTCCCTGGCACAGCACCTCAGCCCGGCCGGGTGCAAACGGTTTCCTGTGACCTACCGTTGGTGGCGAGTCAATATACCGGATGTAATAAGGAGCGGGATCGCGCAAAACGGTCTCCAGTCCCTCTACCAACTCCTGCCGGTCTGCTGGACACCATACGTTTACGTTCGGAATACCGCGCATCAACGCGATGTCTTCCAAAGCCTGGTGTGTAGGTCCATTCGCCTCGGAGAGGAAACCAGAGAATCCCCCCACCAGCTTCACCGGCAGGCCGGGGATCCCCACGTCCGTGCGGATGAATTCAAACGCCCGCATGGTGAGGAAGCTCGCCAGCGCGTGCACGATAGGGATCCGCCCCCGAAGCGCCAATCCGGCCGCAACGCCGATCATCGTCTGCTCGCAGATCCCGACATCGATGAAGCGCTCGGGGATCTTCCTCGGCAAGCCTCTGATCGGCGCTCGATTTTCGGCTGTAAGCACCAGGAGACGTTCGTCCTCTCGCAGCAACTGATAGAGCTCTTCTTCGTAGTTCAAGGATTCGATCCCGGCAACCGGCACCGACCTTCTAGCGCACCAAGAGCGGCGCACTGTCGAGCTCGGCTTTTTTAATACCTTCCAGCTCTTGCAACAGCAGTGCTATTTCGTGTGCGGAGAAATCGCAAAACCACCGATCCGCGCGCGCCTCGATACTGGGCAAACCCTTGCCGCGCACCGTGTCCGCGATCACCACGCTGGGGCGTGCTGCGCGCAGGGGGATCTTACCCAAGGCTTTTTCTATGGCCGCGAAGTCGTGTCCGTCCACCCTCGAGGTTCCCCAACCGAAGGCCTCAAACTTTGCTTCCAGCGGTTCCAGGGGGATCAGATCTTCGGTCGCCACATTGGCTTGGAAGGCGTTGCGATCCACCAAGGCAATGAGATTATCGACGTGCTTTGCCGCGGCCACTAAAGCGGCCTCCCACACCGACCCTTCATTTAACTCCCCATCGCCCAATAACACCACGACCCGGTTCGAATCGCCCTTTAGCTTGATGTCCAGCGCGATCCCTAAGCCTACGCTGAGCAAATGGCCCAAGGAGCCGGAGTGAAACTCCACTCCCGGCACTCTGCGGTTGGGATGCCAGTAGATGTCGTCCGTGGTTTTAAGATGGTTGGCCAGCCTGGCCGGATCCAAAATACCCATTTCGGCTAATACGCCATAGAGCGCAGGGACGTCATGCCCTTTGGATAAGAGCAAGTAGTCGCGCCTCGGATCCCGCAGGTCTTTTGCATCCACACGCAGCCAGGCGCTGTACAAATATACGAGCAAATCCACGCAGGACAAAGAGGCGCCGATGAAACATCCGCCCTTGGTCGCCATGTTGATCACATGCCGGCGAACTTGATGCGCGCGTTCCCTGAGTTGTTGAAGTCTTTCGGCATTCACTATCCGGTTACTTCCAGAACGTATAAGTGGTGATAGCAACACAGAAAAGGGGAAACCTCAAGCTCTGTCACATAACTCAGCATCGCATTCTGGAGAAAAAAATAATCTATGCTAACGATGGAGTTATCGATAATTTGCAGCCTAGGATCCCTAAGTCCGACAGGCTCCTAGGCTCGTAAGTAACTACCGATGCGCGATATTCTGGTAATGACGATCATCTTTGGGGCACTTCCGTTTGTGCTGAGATGGCCGCACATCGGGGTCTTGCTGTGGTCCTGGATCAGTTACATGAACCCCCACCGGCTCACATGGGGCTTCGCCCACGATTTTCCAGTCGCTGCAGTGGTTGGCACCACCTTGCTGGTGAGCCTGGTTTTTTCCCGGGAGCCGAAACGTATTCCCTGGACACCTCTGACCGCCGTATGGATCGTATTCGTTTTGTGGATGTGTTTAACGACGGTTTTCGCCTTCATGCCGGAAGCCGCGCACGAACAGTTGAGCAAAGTGTTAAAGATCCAGCTCGTCGCTTTCATCACCCTGATGCTGATGACGACGAGAAAACGCCTGGACGCCTTGGTCTGGGTCATCGTCC
>JBOHHR010000362.1:0-3918 GCA_050725475.1 Gammaproteobacteria bacterium
ACCCCTTGCCCACACTTCGCCGTGAGGCGAAAGGAGAAGATGACCGATCTTTTTTTATAAAGAGGATAAAGAAGATTTAGAATAGAACAACACCGTCGCTTCGCTCCGATGAATGATCACGATCCCCAGAATCAGTGATCACGATGCTCCGGAACAAGCGATCACGATGGCCGGAATACGCAGTGAGACCCTCGGTGGTACCATCGGGCAGGGTCATCGTCGCCTGGGTACCCTGCGGGAAGAGAACGGTCGCCTGGCGCAAGCCATCGGCATCGGTGCTGAGACTGCCGCGGGCGACTTGGATCAAACTGCTGGAGGTGAGGTCGACGGTGGTGGCCTGGCCGTCCAAGGGGATCATCACCACGTCGTCGGCCAAGGCGAAATCCTGCCACGGCGTTTGCACATGGCGGCTGCACGGGCAAAAACCCAGGACGCTGGTAGTTGAGCGTCAACGGTCCCCCGCCGTTGACCGCGAGATCGAACATCCCGTCCTGGCGTGAGACCGTCTGGCCGTATTCGGGGTGGTCCTTGATCGTAAGGCTCACACCGGGCAGGGGTTGATCCTCCCGGTCCAACACCTTGCCGCGGATGACGGCCACTCGGCTGGGCTCGATGGTGCCCTCGCTGACCCCGATCTGAATGGGATCCGCCCCGTTGTAGAGAAACGCTATCGCTTCTCCCATGGGAGTGATGCCGGTGCTGCTGAGGGGAGGAGCGATCGTCGTCGGGTCGGGTGGGATCTCGGCTCCATTGCCGATCGCCAAGGGCCGCCACTCGCTGGTATTGCCGGCAAGATCGGTGATCCGGATTTGGAAGGTATCCCCGCTTTGGCCGGGTAGCTCGGCGCTGAAGCTGCGGTCGGCCCCTGCTTTGACCGTGACCGACTCCCCGGTGCGGATATTGGTAAACGTGACCCAGGCGCCCGACTTCACGGCACCGGCCTTGCCCGTGATCGTGACCGTGTCATCTTTCGGGTCGCTTACGGTGATGTCGCCTACGCTGGCCGCCACAGGCGCTACCGTGTCCACCATAAAGCTCACCCTGGAAGGGACAGAGACATGGCCATGGAAATCGGCGATGGTGCCAACCAGAGTGTGGGCGCCTTCAGAAAACCCCTCGCTTGGGGTACAGGTGGCCTTTGCTTGCGAATGATCACAGCTCACCGCAAGCGGCTCCTCGTCCAGGGTCAATGCCAGCGTGTTCGCATCGACTCCGATGCCGGCGTCGCTGTAGGAGAACGCGAGCTGGGGTTGATTGGTGTTGAGAAATGCGTCTTTTGCCGGCGCGGTGACGCTCAAAATGGGCGCTGCGGTATCGAGATAGAGGGCAAGCGCCTGGATCTTGGGCTTTCTGTTCCCTGAGCCGGGAGTGAAGCTCTGTTGCCGCTCACCTTCGGCGCTCAGCTTTGTGATGCGGTCTTTGGAGGCGGCCCACGCAGAGCCATCGACGGGGTCGGCGATGAGGGCCACCAACTTATCGTTGCCTGGGCTCGCGAAGGGTTTGAGGTGAAATTGTACCCCCCCTCGCGGTCGAGCTTGATAAGTGTGTGGCCTTCGCCTATCCAAAGTCCACCCCGGCCATCAGGCACCAGGAAATCCACATCTTTGGCCTTATTGGGCAGGGCCACCTACCCACACCTCATCGCGCGTGGGATGCAGCGCCAGGGTTTTGGCTCTCTTCGGCAACCGAATCCATTCGCGCAGCTGCGCTTCGCGATCGTAGTGGTAAAGGCTCTTGTGCCGGGCGAGCCAGAGGCTACCGTCGTTGGGGTTGAGCTTCAGGAACGCCCGTCCACCTTCACCGCCGTCGACCTCATCGTTGTCTTCCTCCTCGCCGTCGTCATCCCCATCGATATCGTCCCTGTTATGGGGCGGGACCACGGTGTAGCGTTTCTCGCCGGCGAAGCTATACGCATGCAAGCGGCCCTCGCCAAAGGCCCAGAGGGTGCCCGAGGCTTCATCGACCGCAAGCGCATCGAGCGTACCGGTGTGGGGGATCTCGAGCAGCACCCTGCCGTCGGCGAGCGCAAGCTTCAGCGCCTGCTCGGATTCGGCCACCCACAGCGCGTCCTTGAAATGGGGGTTCGGCTCGGTGGCTGACCCTGGCGGCGGGGCGGCCGAGGGTGCCGAGAGCAACCCAAGAAGTAATCCCAACAGAAGCCCGGCAAGCTTGAACAGATGCATTATCATGCCTATCATCTCCATGTTCTATGGGATAATCATTCGCATGTATCTGATCGACAACCAGCATCACAATCTACCGCACATTCATGCCAAATATGCTGAGTTTGAGGCTTCCATGGGCATTGCAGACGGCGCGATACTGGCCGGAGAGTTGCCCCGTAAGCAATTGCGGCTGGTGCAGGCGTGGATCGAGCTTCACTACGATGAACTGGCCGATTGGGAATTGGCTATCGGCGGTAAAACCCCTTATAAAATTGCCCCTCTATGAGGTTGCTGTGTATTGGGATGTCAAGTCCGTCAAGCCGTTGTCCAACTACCGCATCTATGTGGAAATCGAGGATGGGCGCAAGGGTATATTTGACCTAAAGCCCTATCTTGATCGCGGAGTTTTCCGCGAACTCAGAGATGCGCATTACTTCAATCGGGTTGCCATCCTGTTTGGCGCAGTGACGTGGCCGAATGAACAAGACATTGCCCCTGAAACTCTGCTTGCTGAAATGCTTCCGCTGGAGCCGGGAAATCCGCCTAACGAATCGCTCGAGAGAGACGCACCGGACGCGGGTGGTTTGAAGGTTTCGTCGTAAATCCAGGTTTGGTGGTTTCGCTCGATCCTTTCCCCGGCGCACCCCTTAGCCTTATTAAACGGCAACGGCACGCGCGATGGCCAGTTATCAGCCGTTCGTTCTTAGCGGAGTCGCTACTAACGGCCTGCGGGCTCGCCTCGTAACCGGAGCCCCGATTTGCACGCTTCAGACGATCGTCCTTCGACTGAATTTCTTCTCGCGCTGGCTCTGATCTCGGCGGCGACGCTCGCCTACCAGATCTTGCTGATGCGCTTGTTCTCCATTATCCAGTGGCATCACTTCGCTTACATGATCATCAGCCTGGCCCTCCTTGGTTATGGCGCGAGCGGCGCCCTGCTTACGCTAATCCGTGAGGTGATCCAGCGCCGTTTCGCACTCGCTTTCGTGCTCAACGGCTTGCTCTTTGCCGCTTCTTCCATTGCCTGCTATCTGCTGGCGCAACAGATTGGGTTCAACCCCTTAGAGCTCGTCTGGGATCAGCGCCAATGGGGACGCCTGGGGGCGGTCTATGCCGCACTGCTGTTGCCGTTCTTGTTCAGCGCGAATTGCGTCTGCCTTGCGCTCACGCAGTTTAAGCAACGGGCAAATGTGATCTACGCCGCGGATCTGGTGGGTGCGGGTTTAGGCGCGACCGGCGTTATTGCGTTGCTCTGGTTGGTGTTTCCCCTCACCGCGCTGGCGATGATCAGTGCCGCAGCGCTAGCCGCCAGCGCCTTGGCGGCGAAAGCGTTGGGCATACGCACCCACATGGTTGTAGCTGGGTTAGTCGTGGGCGGTTTTTTGATTCTGGCTGTACATGCGACTAGCGCTTGGCGGCTCGTCCCCCTGCCGTATAAGTCCCTGAGCCAGACCCTGCAAGGGATAGGCGTTCGCGTGCTTGCCGAGCGTTCCAGCCCCTTGGGCTTGCTCACCGTGGTGGAGAGCCCCCGGGTGCCTCTTCGCCATGCGCCGGGCATGAGTTTGAACGCGCCCACAGAGCCCCCAGAACAGCTCGGGGTATTTACCGACGGGGAGGGCATGAGCGCGATCACCCGTTTCGATGGCAAGCGGGAGAAATTGGCCTATCTGGATCAAGTACCCTCGGCATTAGCCTACCACGTCCTTAGCAAACCGCGTGTGCTGATCCTTGGCGCCGGGGGCGGGGCCGATGT
>JBOHHR010000363.1:0-2596 GCA_050725475.1 Gammaproteobacteria bacterium
GCCTTGAACGGCACCGTTCATACTAAGCACTAATTTGCCCATCGTTCGGTCCTATCCGAGGTTAATGTTAATTAAAGCTCTGAAAAATCCATCTTGGGATTTTTTTGAGTCGGAAAGCAAAAAGGGCGGTTTTTGCTTTTCTCCATTTCTCGCATTCTTGAGACGTTTCCTAGGCCACCGGAAGCTCTGAACTCAATCAGAACCCCGCAAAATCAGAAAATTTCGTACCACCCCGACCGGGCGGAAAACTGTTCGGTAGGCCGAGCGAGTAGCACCGACACATTATCGTGCCCACCGGCAGCGTTGGCCCTATCCACTAGCTCTTCAGCCGCTTTTACAAGATTAGCACCATATTTTTGGAGAATTAAGTAAATTTCCTCGTCACCCAACATGTCATTAAGGCCGTCCGTGCACATCAGATAAAGGTCTCCCGGCAAAACGATATCCTCCAACACATCGGCCTGGACGCTCGCCTCAATTCCCAGGGCTTTGGTGAGAAGGTTTTTCGGCGTGTGGGTCAAAGCTTCCTCCGGAGTAAGCAATCCCCGCTTTACGATCTCTTGAACCAAGGAATGGTCAACAGTGAGCTGCTCAAAATGACCGGTGCGCAGGCGGTATAAGCGCGAATCACCCACGTGTGCGATGGTGACTCGATCATCGTAAAACAATGAAAGCACAACCGTCGTTCCCATTCCTTCACATCGGGAATCGCGTTGGGCCACCTCGTAGATCGTTGTGTTTGCTTTCGCGATGGCCTCCTGCACCACCAGGGATTCCTTGGCGTAACCCGTCGCATCGTCGTATTCCCCGGGAGGCAAGTCGGCCAGCCCTGCTCTTATCCGTTCTGCGATGGAGGAAACCGCGATTGCGCTCGCGACCTCCCCGGCCTTGTAGCCACCCATTCCGTCGGCGACCACCGCTAACCCAATCCGAGCATTGGCCGCGCAGCAATCTTCGTTATGCGGTCGGCGCCGTCCTACATCAGACACGTTAACCAACTCAATCTTGCCGGATAAGTCCATGATTTGACCAATGAATTACGCTAAGACCTGATAGCGACGCAGTGCGTTCCCGGGGGACAGGGGTGGGTTGCTTTCGAAATCCGAGTACACCCTCTGTGCTCCGCATCGTGGACCCCATTACCGCCATAGATGTGTCGCCGCTAGCTCATTTATATAGTAGATTGTATTTCATTGAAATAAAGCACCAGGGAATGGCGGCCGAGGTATGGATCACACTTTTCCGCACCACTGCTTGACGGTATCCCGCGCTGCTTGGACTGCCGCTGCCTGCTTTCCCTCATCGTAGATAACCCGGTTGCCCTTTTGGTCTATTTCGTAGATATAGCCTGCCTGTTCATAATTGCGCAGTCGATCTCTGGCCAGGTTGCAATTGCGTTCCCGCTCCTGCTTCAGCTTTTTTTGCGCCTCGACTGCTTCTCGCTTTTCTTGACGTTGTTCCTCAAGTACTTGCAGCAGCCGCTTGCGTTTTTCTTCCCGTTCACCGGGCATCGGGGTCACTTCGGGTACGTCCCTGAGGCGCACGGTTTGGGCGCCTGGCAAAGGGCGGTCACCGTAATGAACTTTGCCGTGTTCATCCACCCACTTATAAACTGCCCCCGCCCCAGCGAGATCGGCGACCCACAGAGCCGAAACAAGTGCTACCCAGGATATTAATATTTGGATCGCTAGACCGTGCATGATCTCCCCCCCGCTGCTATGGACGCCCCAGCGGCCGCCACGATTGCCCTGCAGCGACTGTCGCGAACGCCAGAGCGTTGTTAAAATATAGCTTGAGTGAGGCAAAAATGCCTGTGCAAAAAAGCGGCGGGGCGTCGCGCCCTAGCGCTCAAGCAGGTGGAGCTTGTCTGGCACGTCTTTCCACTCATCCGCATCGGGAGGAGGCTCTTTGAGGTGGCTGATCACGGGCCATTCTTTCGCAAGCTCTGTGTTTAGTTCGAGGTACTTTCGATCCTTATCCGTAAGGTCGTCTTCGGACTTTATCGCCTCCACGGGGCACTCCGGCTCGCAAAGCGTGCAATCGATGCATTCATCGGGATCGATGACCAGCATGTTAGGCCCTTCGTGGAAGCAATCGACGGGGCAAACTTCAACGCAATCAGTGTACTTGCACTTGATGCACGGTTCGGTTACTACAAATGTCATGGGATCGCTTAAAATCGGTTTGTCGCGGAACCGGGATTATAACCCGATAGCCCAGGTTTAGAAGACTCCCGCCTGGAGGTTCCGGTCTCTATCACCGACAAAGGAGAAACACGTGGAAAAGGAACATAAGCCTATCGTGCCCACCGCCTTGGGTGAGCTGGAGATGCGGGGCGACTTCATCCGTCGCCACATTGGCCCTGACAGGCGTCAGATCACCGATATGGTGCGATACCTGGGGCTGGCGAAGCTTGAGGATCTGATCGGATGGGCCATCCCTGACAATATCGTCTCCGAGACTCCTTTTGAATTGACCTCCACCATCAGCGAGCGCGCGGTGCTTTCCTATCTGCGCCATATGCGCAAGCGAAACCGGGTGTTCATCTCCATGATGGGCATGGGCTATTACGGCACCATCATGCCCGAGGTGATCA
>JBOHHR010000364.1:0-14697 GCA_050725475.1 Gammaproteobacteria bacterium
ACGGGCGCACTATATCAGCTAACGTAAAACGGTGCCGCGCCGCACGGCAGACGCTCCGTACACGGTTCATCGGCCCGAGCGAGCGTCCGCCCGTCTCGGCAACCCCCGGGAAACGTTAGGCAAACCCTTGTCCGTGGAAATTCAGGCTAGGCGCAGCGCGGGCCGGGTTCTATCCAGGCTCAGATATCCCCTCATATTCCTTCCCCCTGCCAGGGAGAAGGCAGGGATCGGTCCGAACCTGGTACATTGGTAACAAAATAAACCGGGCACATAGGTAACAGGTAATAGTAATGGGCGAGGAGGACTTGCCCATGAGTTGGAACGATACCTGTCCTATGGATGAACGGTTGAAAGTTGTAGCTGAGATTCAGCGAGGCGAGCGGAGCATGACGCAACTCTGTGACGACTTTGGTATCAGCCGCAAGACGGGCTACACATGGTGGCGCCGTTACGAGGCGGCTGGGGTGGATGGACTGAAGGAACGCTCGCGCGCGCCGCTCTCGCATCCGAACGCGGTGAAGGCAGCGGTGGTAGCGCTCTTGCTGCAGGCCCGCCAGCAGCACCCAGCTGGGGACCAGAGAAGTTGTTGCATTGGTTGCAAGAGCGGCATCGCCAAGCGTGTTGGCCGGCATCGAGCACGGTGGGAGCGATCCTGGCCCGTCACCGTTTGGTTAAGCCGAGGCGTCGGGTGCGTCGGAGTCCGCTCTATGCCGAGCCACGGGTAGAGGTGGGAGCCCCCAATGCGGTATGGAGTGCGGATTTCAAGGGGCCGTTTCGCACCGGCGATAGGCGCTACTGCTATCCGCTGACGGTGCTCGACGGCTTCAGTCGTTATCTCTTGCTGTGTCGGGGGTTGCTCAACACACCCACCGAAGAGGTGCGCCCGTGGTTTGTGCGTGCTTTTCGCCGGTATGGTTTGCCGCTGGCCATTCGGACCGATAACGGGCCGCCCTTTGCCTCGGTGGCTTTGGGAGGTCTTTCGGCGTTGTCGCTGTGGTGGGTCAAGCTTGGGATTCTGCCTGAGCGCATTAGCCCCGGGCACCCCGAGCAGAACGGTCGCCATGAACGGATGCATCTGACCTTGAAACAGCACTGCCCACTTCGGCTCCCGCTTCCTGCGCGACCAGCTCACCGCCCGGCTCCTCCGGCAGCATCTCGGCATAGTCCGGTGGCTCGTCGGCGGCGCGGCATTGGAGCACCAGGTTGCGCACGAACTCTACCCCCAGGAAGCGAAAGCCCCGCTCAAAATCGACGATCCGCGTCTTTTCCTGGTTCAGCTGCAACTGCAACGCGTCGAGGACCTCCTCCGTGAGATCGAGCGCGCGCTTGGCTTGCTCCTCGTGCTTGCAGAGGATTAAAAAATCATCCGAGAAGCGAACCAGGCGCAGGTCTTCACCCAGCAAGGCCCTCGTCGAGGTGGTCCAGATAAAGATTCGCCAGCAGCGGTGAGATCGGCGAGCCCAGGGCGATGCCTTGCGTCGGCCGCCAGCTTGTTTCGCCATCCGTGATCGGGGCTTTGAGCCATACCTTGATGAGACCAATGATCCCCACGTCCTGAACCAGCTCCGCCACCTCGCGAACCAGGCGCTCGTGATCGATCTCGGCGAAGAAGGAGGCGATGTCCGCGTCTACAACCCAGCGGAAGCCCTGATCCCGGTACTGCATGATACGGCGGACGGCCAGATCGACCGAGCGCCCGTCGATAGGCAAAACTGCACTCCTCGAACTCGGCCTCGATGAGCGGGGTGAGCACGATCGCCACAGCACCCGATCCCGCACCGCGGGCACCGCCAAGCTCCGCGGCTTCTTGCCGGCGGACTCGACGACGACGCTCAGCAGCGGCCGGGCCTTGCAGGACCTCATTGCGAAGGGCAGCGAGGTTAGTTTCCAGATCCGCCTCGAACCGCTCCAGCGTCTCCCCGTCACCTCCCCCACAGCCCTGGTTGTCTCTGCCACGCGTCGCGGAGGGTGGTGACGGCGAGGGCTTGGTGGAGGAGGGTGGGCATGGCGAATCAACGTTTTGATGGCTCGTTTGCGGGATAGGGTCAAGCCGGGCTAACCAACGCTTTAGCCCAGCCACATTGAACGGTGGTACTCGATGGCCACGTCATACTCCCAGTTGCTTTCGTATGAGATCACCAACGCTCTCTTTGATTTCTTGGTGACGTGGTACCGGAGCCTGTTTGCCCGTTCTTGGGTTAGCGTAAATGTCGTGCTTCTTTCCTGCATTTACTAATTCGCGGATGAAGTGATCTCTTTTCACCTAATCTCTACGGTGACATCTTTGGTCCGCGAGCCTGGACGTTGCACGGTGAACTCTTCCTCCAGCATCACGTTGTAAGCATCCCTGATGTTTTCCTCTAACGTTTCCAGGCTCTCGCCCTGGCTGAAAACGCCGGGCACCTCTTTCAGTTTACCAACGTACCATCCGTCGTCGATCCAATATTCAAGTGTAAAGTGTCGTTCCATTCTGCTACCTCAATCACTATCAACCGAACAAATGCCCAATGCCCGCGGTGCCTTTCATATCCACGCCCTTTAGCCTGAAGCGTTTCGATCATATCCTTCGTCAGGAGGGCCGGTGTTGAGCGGCCCAACCCCGTCGAAGAGCACGGTGAGCGGGACGGTAACGCCATGCAGCCTGCCCATAGGCGCGCTGCGCGCTCGGGCGGCGCAGCATCGCTTGCCGACACGGCCATCAGAAGATCCATATCACTATACTCATTGGCGTCCCCCATGCATACGAGCCCAATGGAATGATCGCCGCGGCTGGAATTCGTCCACCAGCCGGCGGGTCATTTCTTTGAGAAGGGGTGGCGCGAGCTGTTTCATCGATTTCGTTCAAAACGGGAACGGTAGCAAAGTGGGTGGGGTGAGGGGTTAGGAGAAGTTCAAGAATTATCACGGCTTGCTCGCATTAGTTTCTGCGCTCCAAAACGCTGGCAAGGAGACCGGCGCCAAACGTGCCATGAGTGCATTCACTGACTCACCCTCAACTTTAATTAGCAATACTTTGAGCCGTGTCAGGCATGTTCTCGGCGCGTTGTTCACCAACAGGTTTCCAGCCGTGCGCAAGAATTGAGTTGTTGCGGTCATCCAGCACACCCCGGAACTTGTTGTGAATTTTCTCCCGGTGGGATGATCCAATGCCAGCAACATCAACCAGCCCTCCTCCAAGGCAATTTTATCGGGCAAGGAGGACAGTAACCCAATTCAGTCAGCATCTGTCTATGACCGTCCGACAACACCAAGGGGGCACGCCGTGTTTCTCTCGCCATGTTCGTCTCCGGTTCTGTTCTCGGAACCAGCATGACGAACACGCGCCCATTTGTAAGCCATTTCATGGAACGCACTACTAGTAGTGCTCTGTCTTCCTCAATTTGAGCCGTCTGAGCGGCTCCTTAGGGTGCCAATGTGTTGCGCCCGCTCCGGGGCGACAATTTCTAGCTATTCTCAAGCGGATGGAGCAAGCGGGCGATATCACCTATACTTCGCGCCTGCGTCTGTTAACACCCCTCTGCCCATGAACCAAGCCATCGGCTACCTGCCGCTTTATCCCTTTGAGCGGCTCAATAAGATCAAACAATCCGTGACCGGGCGCAACGAGTTAAAAGCGATTGATCTATCCATAGGCGAGCCTAAGCATACGGTGCCTGAGTTTATCCTTGAGTGTCTCAAAAACGAGTGCGATGGCGTAGGCCGTTACCCGACAACGCGTGGGACATCCGATCTACGTGCGGCGATCCGCGATTGGCTGATCAGGCGCTTTTCCTTGCCACCCGACATTATTTGTGCAGAGCGCCATATTCTTCCCGTAAACGGCACCCGGGAAGCGCTATTCGCTATCGCCCAATGCCTCGTGTCGCACCAGCGCCCGGATCCGCTGGTAATGATCCCCAATCCTTTCTATCCGATTTACGAAGGGGCCGCTTTGCTGGCGGGCGCCATGCCCTGGTACCTTAACTGTCCCAAAGAGCGCGGCTTTGTGCCGGATTTTGCGGCCGTGTCCCCGGAGATCTGGGAGCGCTGTCAACTCCTCTATGTGTGCTCACCCAACAATCCCACCGGCACTGTTTTGAGTGAAGAACACTTCGTGAGTCTGATCCAACTCGCGGATCACCATGACTTCATCATCGCCTCTGACGAATGCTATTCCGAGATCTACCCGGATGAGAGAAACCCACCAGTCGGCTTGTTGCAGGCCGCGAGCCGCAACGGTCGCGCCGATTTCCGCCGTTGTCTGGTCTTTAACAGCTTGTCAAAACGGTCCAGCGTGCCGGGCTTGCGCTCCGGCTTCGTGGCGGGGGATGCGGAATTGATTGAGGCATTTTATCGCTACCGAACGTATCACGGCTGCGCCATGCCGCCTCCCATCCAGGTGGCCAGCGCACAGGCATGGACGAAGGAAGAACACGTGTTAGCGAGCCGGGTGCTTTACCGGGAGACGTTCGACGCGGTCTTGGAAATCCTTGCGCCGGTCTTGCCTGTCGTCCGGCCCCAAGGGGGCTTTTTTCTGTGGCCGCAGCTCCCCGTGGACGATGTGCGCTTTACCCGCGATCTGTACGCTGAGCAGAATGTGACTGTGTTGCCGGGGAGTTTCTTGGCCCAAGAAAGTCTTGGATCCGATCCCGGCCGCGGTTTCGTTCGCATCGCTTTAGTCCCATCCGTGGCGGATTGCGTGGAGGCGGCTTGGCGCATACGCAGACACGTCGAAACCTTCTATTAATCCAACCCACGCGGAAAAAATCCATGGAACGAACGCAGCAAACCATTAGCCGGTACTTCGAGCAACGAGGCGATTTAAATCCAGAAAATGCGCCTAAGGATCTGTGCGAAGCAATAAGCGAGTGCATCAACCGACTGGATAACGGCGAGTGGCGGGTCGCCGAAAAGCGGGATGAGAAATGGATGGTCAACGAATGGCTGAAAAAAGCGGTGTTGTTGTCCTTTCGTATCCAGGGAAACACGGTTGTCGAGGGAGGTTTCACCAACTACTACGACAAAGTTCCGTGTAAGTTTTATCACCATGACGAAGACCAGTTCGCTCGGCTTGGGGCACGCGTAGTCCCCCCAGCAACCGTGCGCCTCGGGAGCTTCATCGCCCAAGACGTAGTGCTGATGCCGTGTTACGTAAACATCGGGGCCTACGTGGACAGGGGTACCATGGTCGACACCTGGGCCACCGTTGGTTCCTGCGCGCAGATCGGGAAGAATGTGCATCTTTCGGGAGGAGTAGGCATCGGCGGGGTGCTGGAGCCCGTTCAGGCGGCACCGACGATTATCGAAGACGATTGTTTTATTGGGGCAAGATCCGAAATCGTGGAGGGGGTGATCGTGGGGCGAGGATCGGTCATCTCTATGGGCGTGTACATCGGCCAAAGCACGAAAATCTACAACCGCGAGACGGGAGAAATCCATTATGGATCGATCCCCCCCGGATCGGTGGTGGTCTCGGGCAACCTGCCCTCAGCGGACGGCAAATACAGCCTTTATTGCGCTGTCATCGTGAAGCAAGTCGACGAAAAAACCCGCAGCAAGGTGGGGATCAACGAGCTGCTGCGGGCTTCTTAATAAACCACGATCTACTCGTGGAAAAGTAATGCAGCGGGGGGTTCCAGCATGATCCCTAGAAGAATTCGGACCGGCATCTTATTCGGCGGACGTTCCTGCGAGCACGAGGTATCTATTCAGTCCGCACGTGGTGTGTTGTCGGCCATGGATCGGGATAAGTATGAGCCTGTCCCAATCGGCGTGACTAAGGACGGCGAGTGGGTACTGATACGCGACAATCAAGTCCAACCTGGCAAACCCCTGTCGCGAGATTGCGGGCCTAAGCTTAACTTACTCCCCGACCCCACGTGCACGGGACGGCTGCGGCTGGAGCAAACTTCGGCCAAGATCCAAGAGGCCGTTGCTCTGGATGTGATCTTTCCTCTTATCCATGGACCTATGGGTGAGGACGGTACGGTGCAGGGATTGTTCGAGCTCGCCGGGATCCCTTATGTAGGCTCCGGCGTCTTGGCATCGGCAGCGGGAATGGACAAGGTAGCCATGAAAGCGCTGTTTGAAAAAGCTGGGCTCCCGGTTACCCCGTGCAGAACGTTCCTTCGCAGCCGCTGGGAAAGCGAACATACAGCTATACTTAATGAATGCGAGGCGGCTTTCCCCTATCCCTGGTTCATCAAACCCGCAAACATGGGCTCCAGCGTCGGGGTCTCCAAAGTGCATGGGCGCGCCGAATTTCAAAGCGCCATGGACGAGGCGGCCCGATACGATCGCAAGCTGATCGTGGAGGCCGCGGTGGAAGATGCGCGTGAGATTGAAGCGGCCGTGCTGGGTAATGACCATCCCAAGGTCTCTGTTCCTGGCGAAATCATTCCCTGCAACGAATTTTATGACTACCGCGCCAAATAACTGGACGACGCCTCAGGACTTGTCATTCCGGCGGAATTGCCCGACTCGGTGCTCAAGCGCATCCAATCCTTGTCCCGTGTAGCTTATTCGGCCTTGGATTGCGCGGGTCTTGCGCGGGTCGACTTCTTGCTGCGGCGTTCGGACCATGCTGTGCTTGTCTCCGAGATAAACACCTTGCCGGGATTCACCCCGATCAGCATGTATCCCAAGCTCTGGGAGGCTTCCGGAATTTCATACACAGCATTGATAAGCCAGCTTATCGAGCTGGCGTTCGAGCGCCATGCCGAGCGGCGACGCAATCAAACAACGTACTCTGCTTAACCCAAGCCCATAGCCAGTATGGCGGGGATCTGTGGCTGGATTGGGGGATGGACAACACGCGATACCGCAGCGATCACCCTTGACCGCATGCTGGCGGCACTCCAGGGGCAGGTTGCACACCACTCGCAAACGCTGCATCATCCTGATGCGGCGATGGGGACCGCTTGGCTGCACACGCCCGCGGTGCTGGCGCAGGAAGCGGATCTCCTGATCGGGGCGCAGGGCCGCTGGCGCTGGCTGGATCCCGAGCTGGCAAAGCTCGCCGCAATCCAAGGGGATGCTCAGGCCTTAGCCCAAGGATACAGGGAACGCGGCAGAGCGCTATTGAACGCTTTAGATGGCGCCTTTGCACTGACCGCTATCCGCCCCGGTGAGCGCGAGGTTTTCCTTGCTGTGGACCGTTTTGGCGTCCGTCCCCTGGCCTACACGGTTACCTCCAGTGGCCTGGTGTTTGGTTCCACCCTCGATTCCATCTGCGCTTACGGCGATCGGGAGCCGGCCCTTAGCAGGCAGGCGATCCTGCATTACCTGTACTTCAGCACGGTTCCAAGTCCGGGCAGCATTTACCAAGAATTTTTTAAGCTGGAGCCTGCCCAGTACGTGCATTACAAAAACGGGCGCATCGACAAAGGCTATTATTGGCAGCCCTGCTTCAACAACACCGAGAGGGTGGGCAGAGAGGCCCTCAAGCTTGAATTGTTAAACACTCTGGAGATCGCTACACGGCGTGCTTACGGCTCCGATGCCGGCGCGTTTTTAAGCGGGGGCCTGGATAGCTCCACCGTCTGTGGCATGCTATCCAAGCTCCGCGCATCTCCAGCGAGGTCGTTTTCCATCGGTTTTCATGAGCAGGGTTATGACGAGATGGAATATGCCCGGGCGGTGGCGCGGCACTTTGGCTTGGAGGCGCATGAATACTATGTCACGCCCGACGACGTTCGGGACGCCATACCGATGATTGCAAAGGCCTATGACGAGCCCTTTGGCAACTCCTCGGCCATCCCGGTCTACTACTGTGCACGCCAGGCGAGCCAAACAGGGAACGGGCTGCTGCTGGCTGGCGACGGAGGCGATGAGCTGTTCGCGGGAAATGAGCGTTACTTGAAGCAGACTCTATTCAATCTTTATGGATGCATTCCGGCCATCGTGCGCAACACCCTGTTGGAACCCTTCGTTTTTTCTTTGTCGCAAGCCTCTAACCTCAAACTGCTGCAGAAGCTGCGAAGCTATATCAGTCAAGCCAAGATCCCATTGCCAGAGCGTCTGGAGACATACAATTTTCTGCACCGTACAGCCTTAGAAGACATCTTCTGTGTTGAATTCCTCGATGGCCTGGACAGGGAGGGACCTTTGACCCTGCTGCAGGAGGTTTATGCGAGGCCGCCAACAGGCGGCAGCCTGCACCGCATGCTCTACCTGGATTGGAAGTTTACCCTGGCGGACAACGACCTGCGCAAGGTCAATCGCATGTGCGAATCGTGTGGTGTGGAGGCCCGCTATCCCATGCTGGACACCGATCTGGTCGCACTCTCTACCCGTATCCCCCCACGGATGATGTTAAAAGGTTTTAAGCTGCGGGCGTTTTATAAGGACGCTTTGCGGGAGTTTCTGCCTCGAGAGGTGCTGACCAAAGCAAAGCACGGATTTGGTCTTCCCTTCGGACATTGGCTGAGGACCTCCCCACGGCTTACGGAAATGGTCCACGACAGCATGGAGAGCTTGAAAAAACGCGGCTATATTCAGCCCGCCTACATCGAGCGCATGTTGCAGGAGCATTCCGACGACCACGCGAGCTATTACGGCACCATGCTCTGGATGTTGTTGATATTGGAGCTGTGGCTGCAAACTCACTGACGGATCCCTTGTTGCTGGTTCGATGTCTCCCGTGCTGGCACTCCCAGGCGGGACTCCGCCCCTTTAAATCGCAAAAGTTCGTGGCCAATTTAACGGCCCGCGGCGGGCCGTGATTATCTTCCTGGGTTTGCTGTTCTCAAGGAAGTCCATAGTGCTAACGCAAAAAAACCCGCCGAGGGCGGGTTTTTTGCGCATAAAGGAGCTTACTTAAAAATCGTCCATGCCTCCTCCGGGCGGGGGACCTCCTGCACCAGCCGCCTTTTCTTCCTTGGGTAACTCAGCCACCATGGCTTCCGTGGTCAACATCAAACCGGCCACGGATGCGGCGTTTTGCAGCGCAAGCCGGGTGACTTTGGTGGGATCAACGATCCCCATGGTGACCATGTCCCCAAATTCGCTGGTAGCCGCATTATAGCCGAATGCGTGTTTGCCTTCTTGAACCTTGTTCAACACGACAGAGGGTTCATCGCCCGAATTGCGTGCGATCTGACGCAAGGGCTCTTCAATGGCGCGGCGTAGGATACTGATCCCGATAGTCTGGTCGTGGTTGTTGCCCTTCAAGCTGGTTAACGCGGTTTGGGCTCGGATCAACGCGACACCACCGCCGGGCACCACGCCCTCTTCGACCGCGGCGCGAGTTGAATGCAGTGCATCTTCCACGCGGGCCTTTTTCTCTTTCATTTCCACCTCGGTCGCGGCGCCGACCTTGACGACGGCCACACCACCCGCAAGTTTAGCCACCCGCTCTTGCAGTTTCTCCTTATCATAATCTGAGGTGGACTCCTCGATCTGCTGGCGGATCTGGGCTACCCGTCCCTCGATCTTGCTTTGTTCCCCCGCGCCATCGATGATGGTGGTGTGCTCCTTGGTGATTTGGATTTTCTTGGCTCGGCCAAGATCACCCAAACTCGCCTTCTCCAGGCTAAGTCCAACCTCCTCGGAGATGACCGTGCCACCGGTCAAGGCGGCGATGTCCTCTAACATCGCTTTGCGCCGATCGCCAAAGCCAGGGGCCTTGACGGCGGCGACTTTTAGCACCCCGCGGATATTGTTAACAACGAGCGTGGCAAGCGCCTCGCCTTCCACATCCTCGGCGACGATTAGCAAGGAACGGCCGGCCTTGGCAACGGCTTCGAGCACCGGCAAAAGATCCCGCACATTAGAGACTTTTTTATCGTAGATCAGTATGCACGGCTCTTCCAAAGCGACGCTCATGCGTTCTTGATCATTGATAAAGTAAGGGGACAAATAGCCTCGGTCGAACTGCATTCCTTCCACGACCTCAAGCTCGTTCTCCAGACCTGACCCTTCTTCTACCGTGATCACGCCTTCCTTCCCAACCTTATCCATGGCATCGGCGATGATCTTCCCAATCACTTCATCGGAATTCGCCGATATGGTGCCTACTTGAGCAATTGCTTTGCTGTCGGTACAAGGCTTGGAGATCTTCCTCAGCTCTTCCACCACCACGCCGACCGCCTGGTCAATACCACGCTTGATGTCCATCGGATTGACACCTGCGGCCACAGACTTTAATCCCTCTCGAACGATAGCTTGGGCAAGCACGGTGGCCGTCGTGGTACCGTCACCCGCTACATCGGAGGTCTTGGACGCGACTTCCTTCACCATCTGGGCTCCCATATTCTCAAACCTATCCTTCAGTTCGATCTCTTTGGCTACGGACACCCCGTCTTTGGTCACGGTCGGTGCACCCCAGCTCTTCTCCAACACCACATTGCGACCTTTTGGACCTAAGGTCTGGCGAACCGCCTCCGCGAGCAAATTCACACCGGCGAGCATCCGATGCCGGGCATCATCTGAAAACCTGATCTCTTTTGCAGCCATTTCTGCCTCCTTCTACGTTGCTTAAATTTGTGTTACTCGATAACGCCCATAATGTCGTCTTCGCGCAGCACCAGATACTCCGTGCCATCGATTTTTACTTCGGTCCCGGAATATTTGCCAAAGAGCACTCGATCGCCTTCTTTGACGCCAACGGCACGCACTTCCCCACTATCCAATACCTTGCCGTTCCCTACAGCGACAACCTTGCCTTGGATGGGTTTCTCAGCAGCCGTATCCGGAATCACGATCCCTCCCGGAGAAGTCTTGTCCTCTTCGTACCTCGTGACCACCACGCGGTCATGTACTGGCCGTATTTTCATTTCATTACCTCGTTAATCAGACTTATAATAAATTGAATTATCGATAGAATTAAGATCTTGTTAGCACTCTATCAAGAGAAGTGCTAATTGTAGCGTACTCGTTTTTTCTGTCAAGACCATGTTGGTACACGCCGTTAGGCGCTACTCGCCGAAGAAGTCCTTCCAAGAATTCTTCGCGATACGCTTGGATGGCAGGGTCTCCTCGAAACCCCCTTTTTCCGTTACCGTTCGCTTGATTTGGCGTGTGGTAGTGTCTTCAGCCGGCACGTGTGAAAGCGAAGGGTCCTTTGTGATCGCGGAGGCTTGGGAGCGACTCTTCCGATCCTCACCCGCACTTTCCATCGCCGTCCTTATCTTGTCTGCGTGCATGTGTTCTGTGGCGTCAGGGGGATCTATTTCGCCGGTCAGCGGTTCCTTTTTTGGGGAGATCTCAGTTACCGATTCCCCCGTGGCCAATCGCACTTTCGATGCGAGATCCTCAGCGAATTCGTGACCCATCTTTCGGTCAAGGATCTGCTCTGCAGGAATTTCGTCGTTTACCTGGGCGTGATCGGTGGGCCGGTTGTCTGCGCTGTCCGGCACCAAATCCCTGACCCATTTCGACACCATCGGCTCGTGGTCATACTTAGTAGCGGGGCCAGCCAATGCCCCTTTCACCCGGGTAACCAGAAGCGTTTGGTCGGCTCGGTCCATGGCTTCCTGCACGAACTCAAACTCGGCCTCGTGAAAACGGATGCGATCGCCGTGTTTCAAGCACACTTCATCGAACACACGTTGGCCGTTGACAAACGTGCCGTTGACACTTTTTTGATCGACCAGCCAAAAAGTGTGGTGCTTGTACTCCAACACAGCGTGTCGGCGCCCCACGGTCGGCAAGGGGATCACAATATGCTCAACGGTCTCCCGCTGATCCGGGGGGATCCGCCCTACCTGGGTCACTCGCCCCCGCAGCTCGTAGCGTTCAAAATCCGTTATTCCATTGATGTCGTAGAGATAAGTGGTTGGGATCCGCTCCACGGACAGGGGCCCTATGGCAGTATCCTTTTTGGAGCTTGCGTACCTGCGGCTTCGAGTCAGCAGCGAAAATGCCAACGCTACCAGCAAAAAGGCAGCGGCCCCTAAGCCCAGGGTTCGGAGATCAAGATAGGGTGGCCAGGTTTCGCCGGCAGGTTGCGGTTTTGCTGGCTGCTGAAGTTTCGGGACCGCTGGCGGCAAAGGCGTTTTATGTGCGCTCTTTGGGCTAATGTCGTTCGGTCTAGCGTTAGGGATCTGCGCCGCCTTAGAAGGTTCCGTAACCTTCTCCTCTGCAACCGTGACCTTCTCGGTCTTAGTTTTGTTTAGGGCTATTCGCGCCGCCAACTTTTGCGCCATAGCTTTCTCGATGCGAATCAGGATCTCCGACAAATCATCCGGTTCGGAGGCACGAAAATAGTCTCCCTGGGTGCGCTGCGCTAAGGACTGAAGCAATTGAATATCCGACTTTGCTCCTAGCCCTATGCCGAAGACTGTAATGCCTTGCCTTGCCGCATCGGCAGCCAGTTCTTCACGAAGCCAACGGGATCTCTCTAAATCACGTCCTTTATCCCCCGTATCGACGATCCCATCAGTTAACAGGATGATTGATTTAAGCGCGTCTTCGCGCCCGTTCGTTTTCAATTCATAAAGAGCTTGCTCGAACGCGGCGGGTATGTTGGTAAACAGCCCTCTGTAGTTAATTCGGTCCAGGCTGCTTAAGGCCTGTTCCCGCTGAGCATCGGACATCACAGTAAGCGGCACAATGAGCCTCGCTTCTTGATCGAACAGTAACAACGCTAAACGCCCGGAATGAGGTATTCGGGACACGAATTGCCGAGCGGCTTCTTTGGTCACAAACCGGGGATCGTTCCTTTTCATGCTGCCTGAGTTATCCAGCAAAAGCACGATGTCTTGGGTAAAAGCGCTTGCCTGCTGGCCGAACGCGGGATGGGGATTAACCGCTAAGAAGCAAGCCACCAGCAAGACGAAACGGGCTACGATTGAACCTTGCATGACCTATCTCCATCTCCGCACAAATAAAGGGCTTTATGGCTTAGGATTATGACCGTTTGTTTAACCGGTTTAGTAGGAACTGGTTCGCAACAACAGGGCACCGACAAATCGGTGCCGAAAACGGGAACAAATGCGGTAGCATCGTGTCCCACGTTTTCGTTTTTCCAGACAAATCCACTTAATAAATATGAACCCTGTTAAATCAGGTCTTACAACAAAACGCGGAGGACAAACTACATCATTCCTCCCATGCCCCCCATGCCTCCTCCCATGCCCCCCATATCAGGGGCGCCAAACGATGCTGCCTTTTCCTCTTTGGGTAATTCTGCCACCATCGCTTCGGTAGTTATCTGCAAGCCCGCGACAGAAGCGGCGTTTTGCAACGCCATGCGCGTTACTTTCGTCGGGTCTAGGATCCCCATCTCGATCATATCGCCATACTCTCCACTGACGACGTTGTACCCGTAATTGCCACTGTTGCCACAAACCTTGTTTAATACAACCGACGGCTCCTCACCGGAGTTGGCGACGATCTGGCGCAGCGGCTCTTCGAGGGCGCGTCGGCAGATCCTTATTCCGACATCCTGGTCATGGTTCGCACCCTTTAGCTTGTCTAACGCCGCCGTTGCGCGCACCAGGGCGACACCCCCTCCGGGAACTACACCTTCCTCCACGGCGGCGCGCGTTGCATGCAGGGCGTCTTCGACTCTGGCTTTTTTCTCCTTCATCTCGATTTCCGTGGCGGCCCCGACCTTAATAACAGCCACCCCTCCAGCGAGCTTGGCAACCCGCTCTTGCAGCTTTTCCTTGTCGTAGTCCGAGCTTGCTTCTTCGATCTCCGCCCGGATTTGTTTGATCCGCGCTTCGATATCTTTAGCCGCCCCGGCACCTCCGATGAGGGTGGTTTCCTCCTTGCTTACGATCACCTTTTTTGCCCGGCCGAGGTCGTCGAGTGCAGTTTTTTCCAGGCTCAAACCGACTTCATCAGAAATAACGGTGCCTGCGGTGAGAATGGCGATGTCTTCTAACATCGCTTTGCGCCGATCACCAAACCCCGGCGCCTTCACTGCAGCTACCTTCACGATGCCGCGAATGGTGTTTACTACTAGGGTCGCCATGGCCTCACCTTCCACTTCCTCGGCGATCACCAACAATGGTTTTCCAGACTTAGCGACAGCCTCCAGCAGTGGCAAAAGATCGCGGATAGCAGAAATTTTTTTATCGTGCAGCAGGATCAGCGGTTGCTCAAGCTCCACGCTCATGTTTTGCTGATTGTTTACGAAGTAGGGCGATAAATACCCCCGATCGAACTGCATGCCCTCTACTACTTCAAGCTCGTTCTCCAGACCCGAGCCCTCCTCCACGGTGATGACTCCTTCTTTGCCGACTTTCGTCATCGCGTCCGCGATGATGTCACCGATAGCGCTGTCCGCATTTGCGGAGACGGTTCCAACTTGTGCGATCGCCTTGTTGTCGTTACACGGAACCGACATCTCTCTTAGCTTGACCACGATTTCTGTTACCGCTTTGTCTAAACCACGCTTGAGGTCCATGGGGTTTAAGCCAGCGGCCACGGCCTTGATGCCTTCAGTTAACATGGACTGAGCCAAGACGGTCGCGGTGGTGGTCCCATCACCCGCCTCGTCAGATGTCTTAGACGCGACTTCCTTCACCATCTGCGCACCCATATTCTCGAACCGGTCTTTAAGCTCGATCTCCTTGGCTACCGAAACGCCATCTTTGGTCACGGTGGGAGAGCCAAAGCTTTTTTCAAGAATGACGTTGCGCCCCTTGGGGCCGAGCGTGATTTTGACCGCGTCCGCTAAGATATTCACACCTCGCAGCATCTTTTGTCGCGCTTGTTCACTGAATCGCAGTTCTTTAGCACTCATGCAATCTTCCTCTGGGTTAATTT
>JBOHHR010000365.1:0-9615 GCA_050725475.1 Gammaproteobacteria bacterium
TTCAGGACGATTTCCCGGACGTCGTGTAACGGATGCTCGTTATACGTCATTCGGGACCGATTGTCCAGCTTCGCCTATAGCTCTTTAACTCATCTGAATTTTCTGCCTAGGACGCATTCACCCTGGCGCGTTGAGGTCCTAACCCTCCGCGGGTCCGCTGAACGCGTCCACGATTAGCAATCCGGCGCCTATCGTGATCGCCGAATCGGCGACGTTGAAGGCCGGCCAATGCCACGTTGAATAATAGAGATCGATGAAGTCGATCACGTAGCCGAGGCTTAGGCGATCCCATAGGTTGCCTAGCGCGCCCCCCAAAATCAGCGACAGGCCGGCGGCCAAAACCACCTTCCCTCGGGGCAGTCGATATAACCAATAAACGATGCACGCGCTAACCACGAGCGCGATCGCGGTAAAAAACCAGCGTTGCCAACCCCCGGCTTGGTCCAGCAAACTGAAGGCCGCGCCGGTGTTGTGGGTCAAGGTCAAATTAACGGAGGGCCATACCGCTAGCGGTTGGTGCAGTTCCAGTGCACGGCTTGCCATCAGCTTGGTGAGCTGGTCAAGGGCGATGATTACGCCAGACAGCCAAAGCCATTTCATTTCGGGAACCCGCAATTAATTATGTCAAGCGTATAAGCGCCGCTCTCCCTGATCCTGCACATTGGTAACACAACGGGTGCACAGCAGCGGATGCGCAAGCGTCGAACCCACATCCTCGCGCCGATGCCAACAACGCACGCATTTTGGATGCGGGCTGGGTCTGACCCTAAGCCACAGCCCCTCGATGCCGGATTGCGCCGCGTCCGGGCGCTTTGAAGTTTCGGGCCGAACGCGCGCGTACGAGGTGATCAGTACGAAACGCAATTCGTCTTCGAGTTTATCCAAGGGCTTGCGCAGGCCCTCGCTGCAATAGAGATCCGCTTCGGCATCCAAGGAAGAGCCGATCTCCCCGGCAACGCGCAGGCGTTCGAGCTCTTTGCTCACTTCCTCCCGAACCGCGAGCACGGCATTCCAAGATTCGGTCTCCTCTTTAGCTTCTCCGACCCCCAGACCGTCGTACCACTGCTCCAGAAACACCGAGCCGCTGCGTTTCCCGGGAATGTAGGACCAGATCTCATCCGCCGTGAAGCTCATGATCGGCGCCAGCCAGCGCACCAGGGCTTCTGCGATATGGTAAAGCGCGCTCTGGGCAGAGCGTCTCGCTAGACTGTCTCTCTGAGTGGTGTATATACGGTCTTTGATGACATCGAGATAAAACGCCCCCATCTCCACGGTACAGAAGCGGTGCAGCTTCTGATAGATGCGGTGGAATTGATAGGACTGATAGGCGTCGACGACCTGCTGCTGCAGGCCCGCCGCATGAGATACGGCCCATCGATCCAAGCTGAGCATGCGATCAGGGGCGACGAGTTGTGTCTGTGGATCGAACCCGTCCAGGTTCGCCAACAAATAGCGAGCGGTATTACGAATGCGCCGGTAGGCGTCGCCGATCCGCGTTAAGATCTCCTGCGATACACCCATCTCGCCCCGGTAGTCGGTGGCGGCCACCCACAGCCGCAACACATCGGCACCCAGGGAATTGACCACTTCTTGCGGGACCACCACGTTACCGCGCGACTTCGACATCTTAATGCCTTGTGCATCCACGGTAAATCCATGGGTGAGCACTTCCGCATAAGGGGCCACCCCGTTCATCGCCACCGAGGTGAGTAAGGACGACTGAAACCAACCGCGATGTTGATCGGAGCCTTCCAGGTACAGATCGGCCGGATAGGCCAGTGCCCCGTTCTGCCTTAACACGCACGCGTGGGTTACCCCGGAGTCAAACCATACGTCCAGCGTGTCCGTTACCTTAAGGTAATCCGCTGCCTCGGTTCCCAACAGGGTTTGAGGATCCAGCTCAAACCAGGCATCGATCCCTTCGGCCTCGATACGCTTGGCGACTTCTTCCACCAGATCGAGCGTCTTGGGGTGGAGCTCGGCGCTCTTTTTGTGCACGAACAGCGCGATCGGCACACCCCAGGAGCGCTGGCGCGAGATGCACCAATCGGGCCGATTTTCTACCATGCCGCGGATCCGCTCCTGACCCCAATCGGGGGTCCAGCGTACCCGCTCGATCTCGGATAAGGCCTTCTGGCGCAGCCCTTGCACATCCATGCTCACGAACCACTGCGGCGTGGCGCGGAAGATCACCGGGATCTTGTGCCGCCAGCAATGCGGGTAGCTGTGGCGGATGCTTTCTTCATGCACCAGCGCGCCTTTGGCTTTCAATACCTCAGTGACATGCGCGTTGGCCGAAAAAACATGCTCCCCGGCAAACAGCGGGGTATCGGGAAGGAACCGGCCGTCATCGCCAACCGGATTGGCCACCGCCAGCTTGTAGCGGCTGCCGACCGCATAGTCATCCTGCCCGTGACCGGGGGCGATATGCACCGCTCCGGTCCCGGCATCCAGCATCACGTGGCTCGCTAAGACGACAGGTACTTCGCGCGCATAAAAGGGATGGCTCAGCCTCACTCCTTCCAGATCCTGTCCTTGGCAATAGGCGATCACCTGATAGCTTTCGATCCGGTAGCGATACAGCGCATCCTTGATCAGCGCCTCGCCGATCAAGAGCCGCTCCCGGCCAAAGGCGCCCTCGCATTGCACCAGGGCGTAATCGGCTTGCGGGTTCACGGCCACGGCCTGATTTGCGGGCAGAGTCCAGGGCGTCGTGGTCCATACCACAAACGAAACATCACCCTCGCCGGAGTGCCCCTCCGGGTGGTGACAACGGGCGAGCAAGGCCTCCTCCTCGGGGACGGCGAAGCGCACATCGATCGCCGGTGAATCCTTGTCCTGGTACTCCACCTCGGCTTCTGCCAGGGCGGAGCGGCAATCGGTGCACCAATGCACCGGTTTCGATCCTTTGTGTACATGCCCCCTGGCTACGATGCGGCCGAAGGCCCGCACGATATCCGCTTCGAATGCATACTCCATGGTGAGATACGGATGATCCCAATCCCCCAAAACGCCCAGGCGCTGAAAGTCGCCGCTTTGGCGCGCGATGTGTTTGCGGGCGTAATCCCGGCAGGCGCGGCGAAATGTTTTGGCATCGACCTGACGCCCGACGGTACCGATCTGCTTTTCCACCATCAATTCGATGGGCAATCCGTGGCAGTCCCAACCGGGCACATAAGGCGCATCGTCACCGTTTAAGCTGCGCGCCTTGACGATGATGTCCTTGAGCACTTTGTTAACCGCATGCCCGATGTGGATATCGCCATTCGCATACGGGGGGCCATCATGAAGGATGAATTTGAGGCAGCCTTTACGCCGTTCGCGCAGTTTTTGGTACAGCCCGAGCTCCTTCCAATGGCGCAGCATCTGCAGTTCGCGTTTCGCCAGATCGGCCCGCATGGGGAACTGGGTACGCGGAAGGTTCAAGGTCTCTTTGTAATCGGTCACGGGATCGCCTCACGCCGTTATTTGACTTCCGGCCAAAAATTTCCTCGCCCTGGAGACGTCCAGGGCGATCTGCGCTTGCAGGGCCTCGAGCGAATCAAACCGGTGATCAGCGCGCAGCTTGGTTATGAACCCGACATGGATATAGCGCCCGTAGCATTCCTGCTCGAAATCGAAAAGAAACACCTCCAACAACGGCGGCCGGGCGTCGATCGTGGGCCGTCCCCCGACATACGCCGCCCCGGGTAGACCGCCCGCTCCTAAGCCTTTAACCCGCACCGCGAAAACCCCTTCCAGCCCACAGGCGCGGCGCTGCAAGCTGATATTCACCGTAGGGAAGCCCAATGACATACCCCGCTTGTCGCCGTGCATGACCCGCCCGCTGATCCCGTAATTGCGCCCAAGCAGTCGCCGCGCCTGATCGAGATCGCCGCTTGCGAGCGCATCCCGAACCCTGGTGCTGCTCACCCGAGCGCCGTCCAGTTCGAAGGTATCAGCGCGTTCCACGGTAAAACCACACCGTTCCCCGAGCTGGCACAGCAGTTGAAAATCGCCCCTGCGCTGATGACCAAAACGGAAATCGTCTCCGACCACGAGGCAGCGCACCCCCAAGTGACCGACCAAAACCTCTTCCACGAACCGTACAGCCGAAAGCTCGGCCAGTCGCTGATCAAAGCGCAGACAGACTAAGCAATCTATCTGGAACGTGCTCAAGATCTCATATTTTTCACGCAAGCGGGTAAGTCTGGCCGGCGCTTGTGCCGCCCGGAAATATTCTTGCGGCTGAGGTTCGAACACGATCACCGCCGCCGGCAGGCGCTCCCTTCGTGCCGCACTTTGAAGTTGTTGCAATATCGCTTGGTGCCCCAAATGAACTCCGTCAAAATTGCCGATCGTCGCCACGCAGGCTCGCAGCCCCGGACGGAGGGGATCAGGGCTACGCAGGAGTTTCATGGTCACGAACCGAGGAAATTTAAAAGTATAACAGGAACAAGCGCTACCGCTCAGACGATCGTCGTCGTTTAGTCTGCGCCCCTTCGTGCACGCTTAAGAGATCGTTCCAGCGCAAGCCGGTGAGCGTCAGTGCGCCTAAATACACCATAACGGCCCCCAAAAGCCACGCCCCGAGATGCCATCCCCTGTTCGCCATTCCCCAACTGAGCCATTGTTCCAGCCCGCTCACACCGAAGAACAGCAGGGCCGCCATCAGGGAGGTCGCCACCGTTACTTGGAGCAACAGCCGCGGCCAGCCGCTGGCGGGCTGATACACCCCTTGTTCACGCAACCCTCGGTACAGCAAGGCGGCATTGAGGAACGCCGACAGAGAAGTCGCCAGCGCCAGACCGGCGTGCAGCAACGGAAATACCAAGACCAGCTTGCAAACGATATTCGCCAGCATCGCGATCACCCCGATGCGAACAGGGGTGCGTGTATCCTGGCGCGCGAAATACCCCGGGGCCAACACCTTTACCAGGGAGAATCCTAACAGGCCGAAACTGTAAGCCGTCAAGCTGCGCCCGGCCATCACCACATCGTGGCCGGAGAACGCCCCGTATTGAAAAAGCGTGCATAAGAGCGGCTCTGCGAGCAGCGCCAACCCTACCGCCGCAGGGGTGGCGATCAAAACGATCCATCGCAGCGCCCAATCCAGAGTGCCGGAGAATTGCTTTGCCGACCCTCGAGCGTGCTGCTGCGACAGGCTGGGAAGAATCACGGTGGCAAACGCAATGCTGAACACGCCTAAAGGAAATTCCACCAGGCGGTCGGAATAATACAGCCAGGACACGCTGCCGGTAACGAGGAACGAGGCGATGATGGTATCGATCAGTAGGCTGATCTGGGTCACCGACACACCGAAAATCGCGGGCCCCATGAGTCTCAGGATCCGCCTCACGCCGGGGTCGTTGGTCTTAATCCGGGGCCAGGGGCAAAGTCGCAAGCGTATCAGGAAGGGAAATTGAAACAAAAGCTGCACCACTCCGGCAATCAAAACGCCCCAGGCCAGCGCCATCACCGGCTGCTCCATGCCTGGAGTAAGCCAGAGCGTCGCCGCGATCATGGAGAGGTTTAAAAAAACGGGGGTGAAGGCGGGGACGGCGAACTTCCCGTAGGTATTAGTACCCCGCCGGCCAGGGCGGTCAGCGAAATGAACAACAAATAGGGGAAGGTGAGGTGGAACATGTCCACGGTCAGCGCGAATTTGTCTTGCATCGCCCTGAATCCGGGCGCGAATACGGCGATGATCAACGGAGCGGCGAGGATCCCCAACACGGTGATTGCCCCCAGCACCGCGGACAAGGTGCCTGTTACCCGGTCGAGGAGGAGCTTGATTTCCTCCGGGCTGCGTTGCGTTTTGTATTCCGAGAGCACCGGGACAAAGGCTTGACTAAACGCGCCTTCCGCAAACAGGCGGCGAAGAAAATTGGGGATCTTGAAGGCCACGAAAAAAGCATCCGCCCCCATCCCGGCGCCAAAGCCATGGGCGATGACCATATCGCGCACGAACCCAAAGATCCGCGAGATAAACGTCATCGCACTCACCACCACCCCGGATCGAAACAAGGGCATTGCTAAGCAGCCTTTAGCCTTAAGTAGTCAGTCATGTTAAATCGAAGTGATTCGTCACCCCGGGGCAGGTCGGGGTCCAGGATGCAGGACAGCCCCTACGTCCATGTGCTCTGGATTCCGGCAATCCATGCCGGATGCCTGTTTGAATCATCTTGACTGACTACTAGGCAGATGAACCGCAGGCGGCCGCAGGCGAGAGAAATTGACAAGTGCCGCTGAAGATCGGATATTCAGCCCCCCTTTTTTAACTTTGGAGGTTTGGTAAATGGCGAATTCTCAATCCGCGCGGAAACGGGCGCGGCAGGCGCAACGCCGCCGTGCCCACAATGCGAGCCGGCGTTCCCTGCTGCGCACGAGCATCAGGCGGGTGGTGCGGGCGCTCGAGCAGGGGGACCAAGAATCGGCGCAATCGGCTTTCGCCGCCGCCATGCCCGTCATCGACCGCATGGCCATGCACGGCATTATTCACAGGAACAAAGCGGCCAGACAGAAAAAGCGCTTGAACGCCGCGCTCAAGAGGTTGGCCGCGGGTGATGCCTAGAATCGCCATCAAGGCATCAACACCAGATTATCACGGTGGATCAACTCCGCTTCGTCCACATAGCCCAAGATCGCTTCGATCCGCTCGCTGGTTTTGCCCATGATTTGACGCGCCTCGTCCGCCGAGTAGTTCACCAGTCCTCTCGCTACCTCTTTGCTGTCGGCGCCAACACAACTGACGACATCACCCCGGTTAAACCCTCCATCGACTTGAGTCACCCCCACGGCGAGGAGGCTCTTCCCGGCCTCGCACAGTACCCGGACCGCGCCGCCATCCAGCACCAACCTGCCTTTTGTAGCTAGGGTGCCCGCCAGCCATAGCTTGCGGGCGGCGATCGGCTCCTCGGTCGGGATCAATAAGGTACCCAGTTCTTCGCCCGCCGCGATGCGCAGGAGAACGTTCTTCACGCTCCCGGACACGATTGCGGTTGCGGCTCCGGAGCGGGCGGCGAGCGCGGCCGCTTTGAGCTTGGTACGCATTCCGCCCCTCCCCAGCGCCCCGCCTTCTCCTGCCAAGGGCTCTAAGGCCGGGTCGCCGGCGCGCGCGAGCGGGACCATGCGGGCTTTTGGGTCGTGTCTTGGATCACGCTCAAAAAGCCCGGGTTGGTCGGTTAAGATCACCAACAGCCTCGCTTCGACGAGGTTTGTAACCAAACCGGCCAAACTGTCATTGTCGCCAAACCGGATCTCCTCGGTAGCGACGGTGTCGTTTTCGTTGATGACGGGAATTGCACCCAACTGCAACAGGCTCAGCAAGGTGCTACGCGCATTGAGATAGCGGCTGCGGTCGGATAAGTCCGCGTGCGTGAGCAGCACCTGCGCGGTGATTAATCCATAGCGCTGGAAACAGCTCTCGTAAGCTTGCACCAGGCCCATTTGACCGATCGCGGCGGCGGCTTGCAGATGGTGTAGCGCCCGGGGGCGGTCGCGCCAACCCAAACGCGCAACACCTTCGGCGATCGAACCGGAGCTAACCATCAGTACTTCTACGCCGCTACGGCGCAGAGCGGCCACCTGCGACACCCAGGTATCGATAGAGTCAAGCCGCAAACCAGTTCCATCGTTGGTTGCGAGCGCGCTACCGATCTTCACCACCCAGCGCCGGGCCTGGATAAAACTATCCCGCTTAGAGGGCTTAGAAGACACCGTTGACTATTTCCTTGCCCGCAAACCCGTTACGTATGCGGCTTAATCGTGCGCTTGTGGCCAAGGGAGTGGCCAATCCCAAGTTTATGTTTGAAACGTCATCAAAAAAAGCGCTCGGTGAAGGCGCCAGCACGCAATTGCCGGTGTATTATTATTGGAATCGATGCGTTTGCAAGGCGACATGCCACTGACATGGGGTTAGCGTGGTGTTAAGATTGTATAATTCCTTTTTCCGAAATCAACGACTAGCTGCAAAGGAGTTCGAACATGGCCACCTCACGTAGAGATATGACCGTCAACCGTAGCCCTGTTGCCAGAGCGCAAAGGGCGGGACTGATCCTAAATAGCGTGCCTCGAATGACGGGGGCCGCGCGAGGGATTTTGCTCTTCTTGTTGGTTGCCGTTGTGGTTGGTGGCGCGGTTTGGGGTTACTTAGGCAGGAGCGACCCGGAGCCCAGTAGCGACCTTAGCCAGATGATGGAACAGGCAACGGAAAGCGCTTCGGCGGCCGCGGATAGCGCTGCGGACGCCGCTTCAAGCGCTGCGGATGCCGCGTCCGAAGCGGCTTCGACCGCCGCTGAAACGACGGCAGAGACGATTGAAGGGGTCGGCGAAGAAATCCAGACCCAGACAGATGCGGCACTCAGTGGCATGGGGGAAACCACGGACAGCGCCGGCCAAGCGCCGGAGCAGGCGGCAGAGGGCGTCTCCGAATCGTTTGGCGCTCTGGGAGAGCCGGCGCCAGGGACGAGCGCGACCGAGGGCACAGGCGACGAGGTCATCACCGAGTCGATCGGCGAGCCGCTGAGCACAGGCGAGCCGCTGAGCACAGGCGAGCCGCCCACCACAGCTCCGGAAATAGTTTCACCCGCTCCACCTGAGTCAACCGTCAGTGAACCCGTGGCAACACCGGCTCCGGACCAAGTCGCGCCGCCTGCATCGGAAACCAGCGGGTCCGAAACCAGCACAACCACCGAGACCTTCGCCGTAACCGAACCAGCAACCGAAGCCGCGGCCCCCGAGTCGACCTCGGCTACGGCTGGTTCCGAAACCATCACCGTGAAACCCGGCGAATATCTTTATAGCATCGCCAAACGCATCTATGGCGATGCCAGTAAATGGCGCTTGATCTATGACGCCAACCGGGATCAGCTCTCGAATCCTGACGCTGTGCGGGTAGGGATGAAGCTGGTGGTTCCGGCGACAAATTAAGCTGCGGATCCGAAGGCGTCTTAAAAAAAAACAGACAAGATCTCTAATAAATAACATCTTAAGAAAATGTCCTAAAATATTACTTGACATCTTGATCTTCCCTCCGTACCGTTGGCGAGGCGCCTCCTAAAGCCCGTTGACGGTGCGGGGAGGGGTTCAAGGGGGGCTAATAAAGCTAACAATCTGAGCCTTATGTGCTGAGAGGAGGCATGATCATGAAACGAACGTGGGGAACCTTATCCTTTTACTCCGCGGCCGCCTCTGCGGTCGTGCTTTTCACGGGTGTGGCATCGGCGCCACAAGCGTTTGGGGCGGATCCGTTATCGACTCGTGTGCAGGAGCTGGAACAACAGCTCGAGCAGATGCATGCCGAGTTGCGAAGACTAAAACAGGAGGCCAAAGAACCCAGCGCTCAGGTGCTGAAACTGGATGATCGCATGAGTCGGGTGGAGGAAAGCGTCAGCAAAGAAGCCGAAGTGACGCCCGTGCTCGAGGTTAAGGAACTGCAAGAGCGCGTGGCGCGGGTCGAGCGGGTGGAGAAGTACAAAAACAACACGATATTCTTCCGCGGCGGTTACACGAACATTGACGACAGCGCGCGCGGATTTGAGTCCTTTACCGACACCCACAATACCCTTGGGCTCGGGCAGACGAACCCTGGGCTGGGCGGGCCGCATAACGCCGACGAGGGATGGTATGTCGGCG
>JBOHHR010000366.1:0-3879 GCA_050725475.1 Gammaproteobacteria bacterium
GCATATCCCTATACCGCCGGGCACTTGGAATCAATCGAAGTGCCCTAAAGCCGCCAAAGCGTGATGCCTTCAGGCGCCCGCTCGCGCGGCAGACGCCCCTTGACATCCATGACTACCCCGCGGCCACCCGCTAATAAACCGCCGATTCCCTTCCATCCTCTTTGCAGAAAAGCTTGATGTGGCACGGCAAACACCACCGCGTGCGCGGCCCGCAGCTCCGATTCCGGGGTGAGATCGATTCCATACTCATGCCGCGCCTCGGCCGGATCGGCGAGCGGATCGACTATCTGCACGTCGATCTGATAGTCCTTCAGCTCTCGCACGATGTCGATCACGCGGGTGTTTCTGAGATCGGGCACATTCTCCTTGAAGGTGAGCCCCAGCACCGTTACGGTGCTGCCCTTGACCTTCCTACCTTCGCAGATCAACTGTTTCACCAGTTGCTGTGCTACGAAACTGCCCATTTCATCGTTTATCTTGCGACCCGCCAAGATCACTTGGGGGATATAACCCAACATGGTAGCCTTGTGAGTAAGGTAGTACGGATCTACCCCGATGCAGTGGCCACCCACGAGCCCAGGCTCAAAGGGAAGAAAATTCCATTTGGTGCAGGCAGCAGCGAGCACATCCCGCGTGTCTATGCCCATGCGGCTGAAGATCAGAGACAGTTCGTTCATCAGCGCGATGTTGAGGTCGCGCTGGGTGTTTTCGATTACTTTTGCGGCCTCCGCAACCGCGATGCTGGGCGCCCGATGCACCCCCGCCGTGACCACCGATTCATATACGGCGGCCACGATTTCGAGGATGCGCTCGTTCTGGCCGGAAACAATCTTGGTGATGGTTTCGAAGCTGTGTTCCTTATCACCGGGATTGATGCGCTCCGGCGAGTAGCCCACGAAAAAATCACCGCCGCAGCGCAAACCAGAGTGCTGCTCCAGCACCGGCACGCAATCTTCTTCCGTCGCTCCCGGATAAACGGTCGATTCGTACACCACGATGTCCCCGGGCTTAAGTTGCTTGCCTACCGTTTCGGAGGCCCGCAGGACGGGCGTAAGGTCGGGACGATTCGCTTCATCGACCGGGGTCGGTACTGCGATGATATGGAAATCCGCCCCCTCGAGCTCAGCAGGGTCGAAGCTAAAGACGATGTCCGATTGCCTGAGCTCCGCTGTGGTAACCTCATTGGTCCTGTCTACCCCAGCGCGCAACTCCTCGATGCGCCTCGGATCGATATCGAATCCCACGACCCGTTGCCGCTTACCAAAGGCCACCGCAACGGGCAGCCCCACGTAACCCAAACCGATGACTGAGACCTTGCGATTATGGTTCATAGCCTTATCCCATAAAATTCTCGGTACCATTCGACGAATCGCGCGACGCCCTCCTCCACTGGGGTCGATGGACGGTACCCCAGGTCCTGCACCAGATCGTCCACGTCCGCATAAGTATCAGGAACATCGCCCGGTTGTAGAGGAAGTAGTGTTTTCTCCGCTTTTTTCCCCAGACAGTTCTCTAAGACCTCGATGAAATGCATCAGGTGCACTGGATTATTATTGCCGATGTTATAAAGCCGATACGGTGCGTTGCTGCTTCCGGGGTCGGGCGCATCGCCCGTCCACGCGTGGTGTCCTTTCGGCACGGTGTCGATACAACGGATCACGCCTTCCACGATATCCGCTATGTAGGTGAAGTCGCGGCGGTGATTGCCGTAGTTGAATACCTCTATGGGTTTTCCCTCTAAGATGTTACGGGTGAAGAGGAACAAGCTCATATCCGGCCGCCCCCAAGGCCCGTAGACGGTGAAAAATCGCAGCCCTATGCTCGGAAGCCGATAGAGATGGCTGTAGGTATGGGCCATCAACTCGTTCGCTTTTTTCGTCGCGGCATACAGCGACACCGGGTGGTCTACGTTATCGTGCACCGAGAACGGCATCTTGGTGTTGGCGCCGTAAACCGAGCTTGATGAAGCAAAAACCATGTTTTCAACGCCGTTGTGACGGCATCCTTCGAGAATATTCGTGAATCCAAGCAGGTTGGAGTCCACATAGGCATAGGGGTTTTGCAGCGAATAGCGGACTCCGGCTTGGGCCGCCAGATGCATGACCCGTTGGGGTCTCTCGCCGCCGAACAGCTCCGCCATCCCCTCGCGATCTACGATATCCAACACATAGGATCTAAAACGGGGATGGGGTGTCAGGCGGGCCAGCCTAGCCTGCTTCAGCGCAACCTCGTAGTAGGTATTGAGGTTGTCTACCCCCACCACTTCGTCACCGCGAGCGAGTAGGCGCTCGCACAGTGCGGCGCCGATAAAGCCGGCGGAGCCCGTTACCAGGATCTTCATTTGTACGTTCTGTTATCGGTCTGGATCGCAGCAGGACGATGCGTGTATGGGAGTCCCTTTATTTCTCGCCTCGTATTTTTAGAAGTTTAGTCGCGATTGGGGCAATGGAAAGTTTAGTTGGATGGGCGGTTTTCGAGCAAGCCAAGCGCTTGTGAGTTCGGGGGTCGCTTGATCTGAATACGTAGGCCGAGTGAGAGCGCGCCATCCACAACGCGAGCCACCCCGCAGGGCGGCGCAAAAACGATCAAAGGACCCGAAGGTCCTTTGATCAAAGAGTCAACGCAAGAACAGGATCATCGATTATTGATGTACATCGTTACCTCAAAACCAAAGCGGATGTCATCGTATTTCGGGGTTTCCCATTTCATTCTAGGCCCTCCAGGAGTGTTGTCTAAAATCGAAGCGTGCTGAGTATAAACTGTCGCGCCGCTTGTTAAAAGCCCTTCGCTACAGGTGGTAATGTACATGTACGGGCAAGTTATGTTCCATAACACGGAAATGCTAAAAATATTGTTAATAACATTAAAATACCTTTGTGGAACGCGAATCGTCGAGAGGGGCTCTAATGGCTGATATCAGCCAACTGCTGGCTGTTCACAAACTTCTCTGAGCCCTCGACTCCTGTGCCGGTTGCAAGGGCAAAGGGGTCTCCTGTACTGCGGCACCCATGTTTGTGTACCATTTCCAGTATCTCACACGGTTCGCACGCGATTATGCATCATCCCGAGCGATTTGACGTCATCGTGGTCGGCGGCGGGCACGCCGGCACCGAGGCGGCTTTGGCCGCCGCGCGCATTGGCGCGCGGACGCTGCTTTTGACTCAGAACATCGAGACCCTGGGTCAAATGTCCTGCAATCCCGCCATCGGTGGCATCGGTAAGGGACATCTGGTCAAAGAAATCGACGCCTTGGGCGGGATGATGGCGCGCGCGGCGGATCGGGCGGGGATCCAGTTTCGTATACTGAACGCGCATAAAGGGCCTGCGGTGCGGGCGACCCGCGCTCAGATCGACCGCGCGTTATACAAGCACATCGTGCGGCAGTTCCTCGAGTCTGAGCCAAACCTGATGGTCTTTCAGCAATCCGTGGATGACTTAAGGGTTGGGGCACAGGGTGTGCAGGGCGTGGTCACCCAAATAGGTTTGGAGTTCGCGGCGCCTTGTGTCGTTCTCACGGTTGGGACGTTTCTCGCCGGGCTCATCCATATTGGGGATTCGAATTACCAGGGCGGACGGGCTGGAGATCAGCCCTCCAACCGGCTTGCGGCGCGGCTGCGCGAACTGCCCTTTCGCGTGGGTCGGCTGAAGACGGGTACCCCGCCCCGCTTGGACGGCCGTACCATCGATTTTTCCCTTCTTGCCGAACAGCCCGGAGACGAACCGTTACCGGTATTCTCCTTTCTAGGTCAGACAGCCGAGCATCCCCAACAGCGGCCCTGCCATATTACCCATACCAACGAACGCACCCATGAGACCATCCGCGCCGCCCTGCATCGCTCCCCGATGTACAACGGGACCATCGAGAGCATAGGGCCCCGG
>JBOHHR010000367.1:0-4182 GCA_050725475.1 Gammaproteobacteria bacterium
ACGCCTATCAGGGATTCCTCTTTGGTCGGCCGGTCGACGCCGGCCAGTTCGCCGCACGACTGTCCCATTAGCCGCCGAGGGCACGGCCGCAAGGGCGAGCACGCTCTTTGAGCACCGAGACCGATTCGTCTGATAGCCAGCCTCGACTTCCTCTGTGGGTAGCGAAGCTCAGTTGGGAGGAAGTGGCGAAACGGCAGCCAGGCGCTGCGGGGGCGATATTACCCGTCGGTGCGGCCAGCAAGGAGCATGGTTACCATCTGCCCTTGAATACCGACTTCATGCAAGCGGAGTGGTTCGCGGCCAGAGCGGCGCAACGATTTGGGCTGCTCGTCTGGCCGACACTGAGCTACGGCTACTATCCCGCGTTCATCGATTATCCGGGGAGCATTAGTCTTTCCCGCATGACATTTGTCGCAGCGGCACGAGAGGTAATCGACGGGATCCTAAGGGCAGGCGCGGCGCGAGTGTTTGTGCTCAATACAGGTGTGAGCACCATTGCACCGCTGCAACAAGCAGTAACGGCAAGCGTATGTCCAAGAGCCGTTTTGCTGATCAATATCTATCAAGGCCCTCGCTATCGCAGTGCCGTGGCCGAGCTCGAAGAGCAGGCCTTCGGCGGACATGCCGACGAGATCGAGACCTCGATCATGTTGGCGATTGCCCCGCGCGAGGTCCGCTTCTCGCGCGCGCTCGGGAGTACCGAACCGATCGCAGCCGGGGTGTTCAACCGTCGTCATCCCGATGGGCCCAATTACTCGCCGAGCGGCGCCACCGGAGAACCCGGCCTTGCGTCCACGCGCAAAGGCGAGATCATCGTCGAAGCCATTCTGTCAGACATTGAACAGGGGATAAATCAGGCTCTCGAAGGGAACGCCTGATCCCCGGTCCGGCCGTCTAGCCGAAAGCGTGTCTTCGTTCGCAAAAATCGCTTGATTTTTATTCAGCAGCTTCTATATTACGCAGCGCGCGCCCGCTGAATGGCTTAAGGCCTTGGGCGCTGGGGATGGCCGAAGCCTCTGGGTTTCGGTCGTGATTGGGCACCTGCCCGACAGGGCAACACATGAGGTACGGTCCGTGAAAGAGAACAGCGTTTCCGCTCCAGAAGAAGAACCTCCCGGAAGGCGATCCGCCACTCGTTCAAGTAACAACCCTTCCGTCATTCCGCTCGCATCGTCCCACCTCCATTTACAACTCGTAACCTCAAACCGGCAAGCCGTCCCAAGGCTGACCGTGAGCGAGCGCAGCGAGGCCTTTCGCCGCCGCTTCTACCCGCAGGCGTCGAGGCGCGACTGGAATGACTGGCGTTGGCAGAACCGTCACCGCATCCGCAGCGCCGAAGAGCTGGGGCGCA
This sequence comes from Gammaproteobacteria bacterium, assembly GCA_050725475.1. Taxonomy (GTDB): domain Bacteria; phylum Pseudomonadota; class Gammaproteobacteria; order JBOHHR01; family JBOHHR01; genus JBOHHR01. The sequence goes on from JBOHHR010000367.1 coordinate 1,352, forward strand.
TCATCCGGCTCTCCGAAGAAGAAACGGAAGCTATCCGGCGCCACTCCGGCTCTTTACCCGTTGGGATCACCCCCTATTACGCGAGCTTGCTCGATGAGACCGATCCCGGACAGCCCTTGCGGCGCACCGTGGTACCGGTCAACGCGGAGTATGTTTATACAGCCGGCGAAGCGCTCGACCCCCTAGGGGAGGATGCCGATAGCCCGGTGCCCGGCCTGGTACATCGCTACCCGGACCGCGTGCTGTTCCTGGTTACCGGGCTGTGCTCGGTCTACTGCCGCTACTGTACGCGCTCGCGCATGGTGGGCGCCAGCGGAGAGAAGAGTGTCAGAAAGAGCGATCTCGAGCGCGCCATCGCCTATATCGAGGCCAGGCCCGCCATCCGGGACGTGCTGATCTCGGGCGGCGATCCGCTGAGTCTGGACGATGAGCGCTTAGAGTGGCTGCTGTCGCGCCTACGGAAAATTCCCCACCTGGAATTCTTGCGCATAGGCAGCAAACAGCCCGCGGTGCAACCCCAGCGCATCACCCCGGCGCTGACCCGGATGCTGAAACGCTATCACCCCTTGTGGATGAGCCTGCATTTCACTCATCCCGATGAGCTGACACCGGAGGTCTCGGAGGCCTGCGGCCGGCTTGCGGATGCCGGGATCCCCTTGGGCAGCCAGACCGTGCTGCTGAAGGACGTGAACGATTCCGTGGAGACCATGCGCACCCTGTTTCAGGGTCTGCTGAAGATCCGGGTGCGGCCTTACTACCTCTACCAATGTGACCCTATCCAAGGCTCGGCCCATTTTCGTACGCCGGTGGAGAAGGGGCTGGAGATCATCAAAGGCTTGCGCGGACACACCACCGGTTACGCGGTCCCTACCTACGTGGTGGATGCGCCTGAAGGTGGCGGCAAGATCCCCTTGCTGCCGGACTATGTGGCGGGTCGCGAAGGCGATGCGCTGTTGCTGCAAAACTATGAGGACAAAATCTTTCGCTATCCCGATCCCGGCAGCCGCTACGGCAGCCTCCACGGCCAGGAGGCGGCCCCGTGCGCATAGGCATCACTTACGACTTGCGCGAGGAGTATCTCGCGGCCGGGTATGGGGAGGAGGAGACGGCAGAGTTTGACCGCCCGGATACCATCCATGCGATCGCCGGGGCCTTACATGCCTTGGGTTATCGGCCGGAGCGGATAGGCAACGTCAAGCAGCTTGCCCAGCGCCTGGTGGCAGGGGAACGCTGGGATCTGGTGTTCAACATCGCCGAGGGGCTTCACGGTTACGGCCGTGAAGCCCAGGTGCCCGCGCTGTTGGATGCCTACCAAATCCCCTATACCTTCTCCGATCCCCTGGTGTGCGCCCTTACCCTGCACAAGGCCATGGCTAAACGCATCGTACGCGATAGCGGCCTGGCGACGGCGCCTTTTGCGGTCGTAGACTCGGAGCGAGAGGTCGAAAACGTCCGTCTGCCTTTTCCCCTGTTTGCCAAGCCCTTGGCCGAGGGAACGGGGAAGGGCGTGGACGGAGCTTCCAAGGCGGAATCGGGCCGGCAATTGCGTGCCGTCTGCAAGCGCTTGCTCGCACGCTATGGCCAGCCGGTGCTGGTCGAGCAGTACCTTCCCGGGCGGGAGTTCACGGTCGCAATTCTCGGCACGGGCCAGGACGCGGTGGTGCTTGGAACGGCGGAAATTACGCTGCGCGATGGCGCAGAGCCCGACGCGTACTCCTTTTATAATAAGGAGTATTGTGAGCAGGTCGTGCGCTATCGTTTGGCGGATGACCCGGATCTGCGCGCTGAGGTCCAAGCATTGGCCCTAAGCACCTGGCGTTGTCTCGGCTGCCGCGATGCGGGACGGGTGGACATTCGCCTCGATGCCCAGGGTGTGCCGCATTTTTTGGAAGTCAATCCGCTCGCCGGCTTACACCCGGAACACTCCGATGTGCCGATCATCGCCACTCTGGTGGGCGTGAGCTACCCGCAGTTGATTCGGCTTATCATCGAGTCCGCGCTCAAGCGCTGTCCCACTATAACCGCGCAGGTCGCTTGAGGAGCTTGCTCGGGAATGCCGACTTCTCGCACGGTCGTCATTCTCCACGGTGCGGTGGCAGCCGACGCGCGCCCCGACGAGCTGGATGTGCTCGCCCAGGTAGATGCAGTAGCCGCGGCTCTGGCGAGCTTAGGATACAAGCCGGTCGCGGTCCCCTTAGATCTCAATCTGGCGCGGGCAAGAGAGCGGCTGCAAAGCCTGCGCCCTTGGATCGTATTCAACCTGGTGGAATCCATCGCCGCTAGCGACCGGCTCGCGCTGTTAGGCTCCTGTCTGCTGGACGATCTAGGGATCCCTTATACCGGCACACCCACGAACGGATTGGCCCTGGCATCCGATAAGGGTGTTACAAAACGCTGGTTGCGGCTGCATGGCCTGCCCACGCCGGCGGTTCCCGAGGATGAGACCGAGTCCGGACCGTGGATAATCAAGTCGGTTTGGGAACATGCTTCTTTCGGCTTGGATGACTCCTGCGTGATCCCGCACCGGACCGAGTTGCCTGCCGCACTCGCACTGCGGGGCGCCCGCTACGGCGGGGAGTGGTTCGCCGAGCGTTATGTCGAAGGGCGGGAGTTCAACGTGGGATTGTTGGCGCGGCCGGAAGGCGTCCAGGTGCTTCCCATTGCAGAAATGCTGTTCTGTGATTACCCACAGGATAAGCCGCGCATCGTCGACTACCGCGCCAAGTGGCAGCCCGGCTCCTTCGAGGAGCGGAACACCGCCCGCTGTTTTAAGCAGCGCCCCGAGGATCACGGACTGCGCGCGGAGCTTAAGGATTGGGCCGAACGTTGTT
>JBOHHR010000368.1:0-7744 GCA_050725475.1 Gammaproteobacteria bacterium
GGTATGGACCACTTTGGGATCGGTTCTCACGCATCTTGTTGATTGTGTGAATGACACACCTGATTTTGCCGATTACGACACGGGACTGATTGGGTTGAAGTCAACGAACGTCCGACCATACTGTCTCGACTTAGCCCGGCGCTGGTTCATGACACCAGAAGACTTTAATCGATGGAATAGGCGGGAGCGGCCTCAAGAAGGGGACATTTTGCTTACCCGTGAGGCACCTGTTGGATTCGCATGTATAGTTCCTCAAGGACTAAATCTGTGCATCACCCAAAGGCTTATGCTACTGAGACCAGACGACGAAATAATACTCTCGAAGGTGCTGCTCCATTACCTGAACAGCCCAATATTTCAGAAGCAGGTGGAAGAAAGCTGTCGTGGGCTGACCACGCCACATATCAGGGTGCAGGACGCGCCCCATTTTTTGCTGCCCCTGCCTCCACTGTCTGAGCAGGACCGCATCGTTGCTGAATTGGACGCGATTCAAGCCCAATTCCATGCCCTTAGACACGCCCAAAAAGAAACGGCCGCCGAGCTAGACGCCATGCTGCCAGCCATCCTTGACCGGGCATTCCGTGGCGAACTACGGGCGTAGTGCTAACGCGTTGGGCCTTTACACCTGAACGCTCGTCGTAATCTGGTTGAGCACGGGAGTGTAGATGTCAGTCTCTACTCCCGGGGTTTTGATGCTGACGACCAGGGCATAACGCGCTGTTTTTGCCCAGCGCTCCAAGGCGGGGCGTTCTTTCCACCATCCGAGCACGGGGTAAACGGCCACATGACCGCGTTCCGCCAGCTCCGCCGCGGTTCCACGCCATATGTCGGAATGAACCGATCCCAGGACTCGCAGACGTTCACCGAGAACCCATTCCCCGGTATCGCCGGATCGGGACGCCCCGTCATACTCTTCGTCGCGGGCCTGGCGATTGATGCGCTGCTCGAACGCCTCCAGACTTTCGAGTGAGCGTCTGACATCGAATCGCAGACCGTGAGATTGATAGCTGTATTTTTTTAACCAGCCGCGCTCGCCGGGATTTGGCTCAACAAAGTAGGAAAGCGTCACCCGCATCTCGACATCGACATCTCCGAGTGCGCTTAGCGTTTCTGCCGGCCATGGAATGCTGTGATAGTTAATGTCGCGGGTCTTGACCTGCTGCCCGTCTTCCTTGAAAAAGGGCTGTAGCTGATCCTGAGCGATAAGAGTCAACGAATCCCTGGCACTCCAGAAAAGACGTTCTGATTGGGGACGCCATAGCCACAGTAACGGAGTAGCTTGCGATAATCCTCCTTGGTGCGTAACGGCGCAAACCTGGCTTTCATCGCCTCAGTCCATTGGGCTGAATGGATCAGCAAGGCCCTGAGCGTCTCTGGCCAAAACTGCGGGTATTCTGCTTGGAGTATCGCCGCAAGACGCGCAGCAAGCGCCGTTGCCGCGCTGGTATCACCGAAGGAAACAAGGCTTTTTCCGAGCGCAAACTGGTGGTGGGTGCTAAGTAACTGAAGACCATCATCAATGTAGTCCGCCGTGCCATCTACCGGACTCAGGCTCATGTTACCGCCTTCCATGACAATGTCCGGCTTTGTGGGCCAGTTCTTGCCCCAAGCCATCGCGGTACAGCTTGCGGGCGACAGATCGCCTTTGGGGGCAATGGGCTGCCATCCCGGATACTTTTCCGTATCGAGCATGACTTTCTCTGTGTAGGCTCCGACCGTGAGGGTGTTCCAGGCCTGCCCCGGATCATGAACGAGGTCGGTCATATTGCTGTGAGGATACTGATGCCGCGCTCCCTGATCGGTATTTCCCGCGGACACAACAATCAAGCGCCTTTGCTCGTCTTCATAGCCTGATGCCAGGGCATCAATGGTTGCCGACCACGATGAAGGACGGCCCCGATCGAGGCCATCGTTGCTTGTGATGGCCATGCAAAACACCCGCTGTGTCTCAGGCTTTATCTCTATACGGCTTATGCTCTCTCTGGTGATCGCTCCGTAAAGATGCCTGTCCTTGTGGAAGTCCGGACTAGGCGTGACTTTCACGGACTCGATGCGATGTTTCACTAAGATAGGGTCGGAAGATGCCAACGGATCGGTCAGGTCTCCATAGACCGCAAGACCCGCCATAGGCGTGCCGTGACCATAGCGGTCGTCAGAACCCCATGCCGGTTCGTAGGTGTGCATGTCATCCGGTGCCGACACAGGTTTAAGAAGCGGATGGGCTTGGTTGACACCGGTATCGAGGACACAAACCGTTGGGGCTTTTTCGTCAGGCGGCTCAAGCCGTTTCAGTGCATTGTCTATCCACTTCTGCTGTTCTACGTGATCAAGCCCCGTGAAAAAAGCAGCGGTATCCTTTGCTTTGCGAACCTCTGCAAAAGAGGACAGAAGATGAACAGATCGGCTCATCTGTTCGGGCGTTCCCCGGACAAGCAGTACGGTCCGGTCAAGAAAGTGGATGGCCTCCTTGCTAACCGACATCCCAAGCTGCGCTGCATGATCCCTCAGGAATGCCTCGTAGTTCATCTGCTCAGATTTCCGGAGCCAAACCTCCCACCAGATAACCTCGGACGGTACAGGAAACAGGTCCGCCGGATCTGTCCAAAGCGCTTCAAGTGCGGCTAGCCGGATGTGGGAAATGCTCTCTACAAGCGGCTTGTTTTTCGGCTTTCCTTTGTCAGTGTCTTCATCCCTGTAAGCCGTAATCTTGTTAAGGAAGTACGCCAGTTTGCCTTCGGGCACAAAGACCGTTGCGATGGTCCTGTTGTCTGCTCTTTTGACCGAGCAAAGTTCAATGCCGCTCGGCTGGAATTCAAGGCTATCGAACTTCAGATCAAAATCCGGCTCGCTCTCGAAGGAGAGGTTAATGCCGTTAAAAGCATCAAGACCAAAAGCCTTCTGATCCCGTACGATCCCTCCTGCCGATTTCTCGATAGTTGTCAGCTCGCTTATCAATAAGCCTGCATGGTTCTCGCGATCCCACGGGGGTGCTCTTGTCGGTTTTCCACGGCCAGACCTGGGACTGGTGAAGCGCTCAGTGCGCGCTGTGTTGGTAACCAGAATATGACGAAGGCGTTCCCTACTTCCATCAGGCATGTGATGCTCTTATCTCCCCAAGCTCATTTCTTTTGAAACCGCTGCCGTTCTTCGATTGCCTTGACAAGATCTCCTTGCGTAAGCTGCTGCCGGTCATGAATGATGGCGTCCTTAATTGCAGCCTCGCACGCTCTGGTGATGTCCCCGTAGCTCAGACTGTGCGCTACCTCCGCCAACTGCATCCACTGAGGCTTTGATACCTTGAACCCGGCTAGTTTTGATTTCAAAACGCTGACGATCTCCGTCTCTCCGGGCAGGAGGTACTCAATGACATCGTCAAAACGACGGAATAGCGCGTGATCCAGCAGGGTCGGATGGTTCGTTGCGGCGATCAGCAGGCTGTTCGAGTCGTCCTGCTCGATCAGCTGCAGAAAACTGTTCAGCACGCGACGTATTTCCCCAACGTCATTCGTCAAGCCACGGTGCGACCCTATGCTGTCAAACTCATCGAAGAGATATACGCCGCGCACTTCGTTAATGGAATTAAAAATCAGGCGCAGTTTCGCGGCGGTTTCTCCCATGTACTTGGTCATCAAGCTATCGAGCCTCACCACAAAAAGGGGCAACCCGAGCTCACCGGCTATCACGGAAGCTGTAAGCGTCTTGCCCGTGCCTGGCGGTCCAATCAGGAGCAGTTTCTTGCGCGGAGCCAGCCCATGGGAGCGGATTTTCTGTACGTGGGAATGCTCCTTTATGAGCCGCTGCAAGCTTGCAGCGATGTCGGGTGCGAGGACCATATCCGCAAGCCGGAGCTTTGGGTATGTAGCAGATAGAATGTCCGACAATTCGCCGCGGGGCTTTACAAGGGGAATTGGCTGATTGTTTCCCGCCCGTCTGGTGGTTTTCGCCTTATCAACGAGGTCGCGCAGCTCTTGAGCTAGCTTTCCATGCCCAAGTTTGGCCTCGTGTGCGGCCATTTGCATTGCAATAGACAAGAACCTAGCCTCGTCGCCTTCCACATGGGATTGCAGAAGAGCCTTCAGTTGTTCTCCGCTAGGCATGGCTGCCTCTCCTTCACATAGAGCGCTCGTCTATGTTTTGTAACGAGTTATTTTCGTTTTGTATTCATGCCTCTGAATCTCCGGCGTTGGGACATATGGGTGGCATGTCGATCCTATTATACTGGCTTAGAACTATCCCACGCTTAGATAGCAGAGTCGTTCTATTGCTGTAACGCCTTCTTCTCCTCCTCTTTCGCCCTATCCCCGTTATGGAACCATTCCTTCAAATACGCCTGCCTTGCCCCTTTGAGTCCTGCCTCAACCTCGGCGATGGGGCGGCGTAACAACTTGGCCGCCTTGGTTAGCGAGATACGAACTTCACCTCGATACCACGCCGTTGACTCCAGATCGCCCAACGGGAAATGGCGCGTCGAGCAATTTCGCGTGATATTGTGGAAGGCGTGCTGGCAGCGCCCGGCGCAGAAAGTGCCTGAACACGCTGGCATCCTCTGTTATCCTGGCATCCTCTGTTATCAAAGCGTCGTGGAGATCAACCGGACGGACGGCTTCCCGGGGCGGACACAGCACTAGACGGGTTAGGTGGGATCGGCGGTGGACTTTTGGCCCAAAGATTTTCTAGGAACCCGGGAAGGCCTGGTGTTTGCCGTCGTGGCCAGAGGATTGGAGCAGGGTCGCGCACTGTGCTTTTTGCGCTATTTTTTCCGGAACGGCGTTTGGCACAAGCTCCCCACCGCTCAGGCAGACGACCTGTTGCGCACCCATTTTCCTCAGTACCTGTTTTACTCCTCCCAGCGAGAGGTAAGAGTGCACGGCGTGCCGCGAGAGTCGGTGGCCGCGGTTTACCGGCCGCGCGAGCGGTTAAAAGCCATCCTGTCGGCTAGCGATCCCGATGCGCTGGAAGCGAAAGCCGCCCGTTTGGGCCGCCTGCTGGTGCTCCAGGGGGTCGATCTCGACACTCTGGGTATTACCGGCTCCCTGTTGCTAGGGGCACAAGGACCGCGATCGGATATCGATCTCGTCAGCTACGAGCGGGCATCCTTCCACCGCGCTCGCGCGGCGATTGGAACGTTGATCAGCGATGGCCGTTTGCAGGTCTTGACGGAGACATTGTGGCGGGACGCTTATGCGCGGCGCGGGTGCAGCCTTAGCTATGAAGAGTTTCAGTGGCATGAGAAGCGCAAAGGGACCAAGGCGGCGATAGACCGGGTGAAGTTTGACCTGAGCCTGGTGCAGGAAGAGGATCACGAGCGGTCTCGCTTTCAAAAGCTCAATTTGTCGACGATCCGCGCGCCGGTCTGTTGCGATTTTTATGCTTTTGATGACCCCGCGCGCTACGCGCTCGACCACCCGGCCGTGGTCGAGGCGGTGAGCTTTACCGCGACTTACGCCGGCCAGGCACGAACAGGTGAGACGATAGAAGTTTGCGGCACCTTAGAGCAATCCCCCGACGGGACCAAGCGCATCGTGATTGGCTCAAGCCGCGAGGCGCCGGGAGAGTACATCAAGGTGGTTCGCTGAGAGCTTGTGAAAAAATCGTCGTGAGCGAAGGGAGGTCGCGTTCCGCCGGAGCGCAGGACCGTTTCGCCGGGAGCGAAACGGAGCGCTAGCCCCGGAAGGGGCGAGCCTCAGGGATGCGAGCGGCGCTATGTCGATACCGGAGCGTTTCGCGTCTAAAGGCGTATTCTAATGCAGGACGAACCGGATGCTACCCAGAGCCAAAGCTTGTATGATACGGATTTGTATCGTCGAATCACGTAGTAATAACAGGGGAGACGCGGTGTCCAGGGATAATCCAAGCGCGCAAGAGCGGCCGCGGGAAGAGAGGATCCCAGCACGGGCCCGATGGCCCGCGACGCTGGAAAGCAGCTCGAAAGAGCCGACTGCAGTCGATCTGCCGACGGCGGAGAGATGCCGAGGATGCTGGCTTTTACGGAGTGCGTATTGCAACAAGGTCACGGCTGGACCGATGAGCTCAGCTGCAGGACGAGCAGCGGCGAATGCCTGCCCGCCGAGATCTCGGCTTCGGTCATCGAGGTGGGTGGCAAGAATTGTATCATCGCGATGGTGCGAAACATCGCCGAGCGCAAGCGCCTGGAAACCGAGATTATCCGGGTTAGCGAAGAGCAGCAAAAAACTATTCAGGAATTGCACGATGGCTTGGGTCAACACCTTACTAGCATTGCGTTCCTAAGCATGACGTTGCAGCAAAAGCTCTGCACCCGATCTCTACCGGAGGCCGACGCCAAGCGATAGTGAAGTTGATCAATCAGGCGATCGCTATGACCCGCTTGATAGCCAGGGGGCTGTACCCGGCTGCCCTGGAATCCTTGGGTCTGACGGCCGCCCTGCAGCAGCTTGCAGATCACACCAAGTTGCTTGTTGGGATCGAATGCGCGTCCGGTGCGACCCGCAGGTGCGGCTGCACGACAAGCTGGTCGCTATCAATTTGTACTGAATTGCGCAGGAAGCAATTAATAATGCGGTGAAATACAGCAAGGCCAAACATATTTGGATCGACTTCTCGATTGATGATTCGAGCCGTCGCCCCAGCTCATCGTGCACAAAAACGGTTATCAAAAGTATTGTTTCCCTCATCCGGTTCTTCGATTTCTCCCCGGCTGTCCACAGCGATGAATACGCCGCAACCACGTTGTTCGATTGGGACGTCTTCGGGGAAGCAGCCCCGGGGTACATCAACCGGCACCAGGGTGAAATCGCCTGCACCGAGACCGGGTTCCGGTATCTCCGCACGACCCACCTCTTGCATGTCTTTGGTTCTAACAAAGACGATGCTGGTCAAGAAACGACCCGCGGCTTCATTTCCGGTATTGGTGATTCGGAACTCCAATAACGCTTGGCTCACCCGATCACATCCGAGGTCGTCGACCGCCAAATCGGGTGCTTGCACGGCAAGAGCCAAAGAACGAGCGATGGCAAAAGGCGAAAGCGCGGGGGGAGGAAAGACTTTCAGAAATTGGGCGTGGCTTTCCTCGGCCAAACCCTCACATCCCTGACGTTTCAAGTCCTTCGCCAGGCGGGTACTGATCGCAGCGATGTAGTCCTGAACAAAGTCTGCGAAGGTGTACGTGTCGCCCCGGAAAGGAGAAACGTTCATGGACCACTTGTTTACCGGCACGTTCATGGGCATCGGCTCCAAGAAGAAGCGGAACAGTGCGATCTGAGTGTTCGGTTCCTTGTAGCCGCCCTTGTCGGCCTCGCGGTCGATCATGAAATCCGTGTGCGTATCTGGTTTGAAGCCTTCCAGGGATCGCTGAGCAATGGCCTGCGTGATCATGTCGAGGGTGGGCGTGAACTCGCTGTCTTTCCCTTTCTCGTTCACCCTGATGAGGCCATAGGGTGGTTTTGAGTCTCCCAGGTTCTGGACCTCAAGTTTCGCCTTCTCGAGCGGCAGGCCCTGTCGCTTCGTCGCCGTATCCGTATCATCGAGGAGGACGTTGAACCTCTCATCGGTGTCCGTCTGGGGATCGTCGATCGTTTTTATGTTGAAACGCTCGTAGAACTTCATAAGGGCTTGCGGCGGTGCAAAGGTCTTGACATTATCCGCGTTGACGCAGTTGCGCGCGACGGCAAGCGCGATGTGACGGATATCCACCGGAGCCGTCGTGCAATCGGGAGACATTTGACCCAGGCATTTCGCCAGCTCCTCAGTCACCCGCTGTATGTTG
>JBOHHR010000369.1:0-3451 GCA_050725475.1 Gammaproteobacteria bacterium
GAGATACACGGGGTGATACATGCGCATAGATCCGGCGCCTTGCACCAGGGGTTCCACGATCACCGCGCACACTTCTTCGGAGTGGCGCTCCAGCAGCGCTTGCATGTGGGCGAACTGACGCCGCGAACAGGACTCCCAGGACTCACCGGGCTCGCGGAAAAAGCAGTCCGGGGACGGAGCCGGGATCGCATCCAACAACAACGGCTGGTAAATCTTGCGGTAAAGAGGCGCCCCGCAGACCGCCAGCGCCCCCAAGGTTTCACCGTGATAACTGTTTTCCAAATGGATAAAGCGCCGCTTGCGCTCGCGTCCCAGGTTCTGCCAGTAATGAAAGCTCATCTTCAGTGCTATCTCGACCGCACACGAGCCGTTATCGGCGAAAAAACAGCGTGTGAGCCCAGCGGGCGCAAGCCGGACCAGGCGCTCGGCCAGCTCGATCGCGGGCGTGTGGGTGAAGCCGGCCAGCATCACCTGCTCCAGGGTCCCGATTTGGTCCGTGACAGCGGCATCGATGCGCGGATGCGCATGGCCGAACAGATTTACCCACCAAGAGCTGATGGCATCCAGATAACGCTTGCCCTCGAAATCCTCCAGCCAAACGCCTTTGGCATGTTTTATGACTACGGGAGGCCAGGACTCATGGTCTTGCATCTGGGTGCAAGGATGCCAGAGCACAGCGAGATCGCGAGCGACCCAGCGCTCAGAAATCGTAGGTTTATGACCCTGGTGATTTATCGGTATCATTAACAAACCTCAACACGGAGGCATGGAAGATGGCGATCGCGAGGGCAAAGTTTACCGTGGGACAGCTCGTCAGTCACAAATTGTTCAACTACCGCGGTGTCATCGTGGACGTCGATCCCGAGTACCTGGGCAGCGAGCCATGGTATGAACAGGTCGCTCGCAGCAGGCCCCCCAAAGATCGACCGTGGTACCACGTGCTGGTGCATGACGCGGCGCACAATACCTATGTGGCGGAACGCAACCTGGAACCCGACCCATCCGGCTTGCCGATCAATCATCCTTTGATCACGGTCTATTTTTCCGGCATGGCAAACGGCCGCTATGTGGTGCACGTCCCCCCCAGCTAGGGATGGCTGATGAAGATCCCCGGATACAGGATCGAACGCGCTATAGGGGAGGGCGGAATGGCTACCGCGTACCTCGCGGTGCAAGAATCCCTGGATCGGCGCGCCGTGCTCAAGGTATTGAAAACCTCGCGTCAAAATGCGGAAGAGAATGTAGAGCGCTTCCGCAACGAAGCCCGTATCATCGCCTCGCTTAATCACCCCCATATAGTGACCATCTACGACATAGGCCTCTCCGAGGGATGCCTGTTTATCTCCATGGAATACGTCGAAGGAGGAGACCTGCGGGCGCGGATAAAACAGACGGTCTCAGCGGAGCAAGGGCTGAATATCATCCGTAAGATCGGGGGTGGGCTGGCAGCGGCGCACCAAAAAGGGATCGTTCACCGCGACGTCAAACCCGCCAACATCCTCTTTCGCAAAGACGGTGAGCCTTTGCTCACGGATTTTGGCATCGCTAAGCAACTTACCCTCGACCATGACCTCACCTCTACCGGTATGTTCCTAGGGAGCCCGAGCTACATGGCCCCGGAACAATCCGATGAGAGCGACATCGACGGCCGTGCGGATATCTACAGTCTCGGCATCATCCTCTTTGAGATGCTGACCGCCAGCAAACCTTACCGCGCGGAGTCCGTTCTGGATTTACTATTGCTCCACAAACAGGGGCCTCTACCCCAGTTGCCCCCTAATTTGTCGGTCCTGCAGCCCTTATTGAATCTGATGCTGGCCAAGAAGCGCAAAGACCGTTTCCGCGACGCTGACAGCCTGCTGCACTACGTCGCACATCTAGAGACCAAGATGAAGTCACCGAATCTTGATCCGCCTGCACTGGAAAATAGCGTACCGCCGGTCGAGACCACACGCTCGGAGCTCACCACCACGAACCGGCATTACATCACGCATCGAGCCAAAGCCGGCGGGCGACGCAGTTTGTACTTGTTGGTGTTACTGGCATTGTCCTTGGGCGGGAATGCGGCCTTGTACTACTACGACTACAGGTCGAATGAGCGCGCCCTAGCGCTGCAACAAGCCCCGGCTCAAGCGGGTTTTCAACCCCCACCGGTGCCTGCTGAGCGTCCGACTAAGCTCCCTCCCGCCAATCTCCCGTCGGCGCAGAAAAGCGTTAACAATGAGGAGGTCATCAGCGCCTTACAGTGGTTGGCGAGGCATAGTCTTGAGGAATACCGCTTAACCCACCCACCGAAAGACAACGCCTATTACTATTATTCCCGCGCGTTAGCGATAGATCCCACCGACCCGGCGGCAAAGAAAGGCTTAGCGCTGGTCGCGGATCGTTTTGCTTTCCTCGCCGAACGCAAGATCGCCGAAAACGATTATAATACGGCTCAGAGCTATATCTCGATCGGGCTGCAGATCGATCCCAGTAACCCCACCTTGCGGGAGCTTAATGGGCTGGTTGCTTCCGGACGTCGTAATCTTTTCGATACCATTATAGACTTTTTTCGGCGCCGCTGATGCGCTTTCTCGGTTTTGGTTTGATTAGCGGCCAACCGAAAAGCGGTAGCCAGTTGTGCTATAAATGACGCCGCGGTCGCTGCTGACCAACGAAACTACGCCAGGAACACAAGAAGGGGGTTCCCGTGCTCCAAATTTTGGACCATGTCAAGAATTGTTTTACCGTGCGCCGCCTGTTGAAAAACCACACGGCACCCCAAGTACAGAATCTTTATTGGTATGACATGCGCTTAGTGGATGCGATCGCTTGGCGGGGTATAGTGAAAGTCCTGCTACGCCAAGCGTTCGACTGGCAACAAGATGAAATCGCGGGCAATTATGATCTGGTGAATCTTTACTACGCCGATCCGATTGGTGACGGCCTGAACGAATCGGGGGCCACGGTGTGGAACTGTCGTGGTCTCGATAGTAGGCCATGGTTTGATGAACCGAATCCCGTTAAAGAAGCACTGGAGGCCAACGCCGGGGTCATCATGGCCGAATACCAAAACATCGCAAGCCGCATTGGGACCCATCCCGACAATGCTTCCTTAACCGATCGCGGGAGATGGACGGGGATGTTTCTGTATGCAGCCAAAGGAGTCAGGAACGATGAGCTGTGCCGGCTATGTCCGGAAACCACCCGTATTGCCGAAAGCCTCCCCTTATGCACCAATTTCGGATTTGTTATGTTCTCAGGGCTTGAGCCCCATACCCATATTACCCCGCACTCGGGCTCCTCGAATTTGCGTTTGCGCTACCACTTGGGTATCGATGTGCCCGAACCGGATAAAGCAAAACTGCGGGTCGGTAGGGAGTGGCGAGGGTGGGCGCAAGGCAAGAGCATGGCTTTTGACGACTCCTTCGAACACGAGGTGGTGCATGAAGGTGATCAGGAACGTGTC
>JBOHHR010000370.1:0-5546 GCA_050725475.1 Gammaproteobacteria bacterium
GGTCGATGGGGCTGGTTCCTCCGGCTCGGGCGCCCGAGACAGCAAAGCTCGTCCCGACAGGCGGTCCTACCAAATGTAGTGATGGATTAACATGTAAACCGAGATTGTTCGCTAGCACCTCCACGGCGCGTGGCCCATTGCTGAACCCCCTATCGAAGGGTGGATCTTTGAGAAATTCGAACCCTGGCAAGGAAGCAAGGTTACCTGTATCCGACAGGCTGTCGCCGAATACAATGATCTCCGATGGTTCGGCTGTGCTACCGATCGGAAACAGGAGCCAAACGATCAGCAGAGGGCGAAGTAGAAATTCGTTCATTTTGTTTCTCCTACAACCACCAGTCAGATCACGTTTTCGAAACCGACTCGGATGATCACTTTCCTAGGGCCGATCTGGATGCCCTCGGTCGCCAGGATGTCAAAAAACTTTTCCCCGCCATAAGTATTCTTGAACCAGATCTCTCTGCCGTGCTTGATCCGAGACTGGTGTCTTAAGGATGGCATATCTTCATTATCGGTCGGCTCAAAACCTTCCGCATAAGCAGAGACTGCACAAGACAGCAACACAACCAGACCGCAATACCACCAGTTCGACTTCATAACGCCCCTCCTCTTTCACAACCCTCAGAGATTGGTGCTCTTCTTAGTACAGGACAAAACGGCAGATCGCTGTGATTCACCGATTCTATCACCGATTCCGGGCACAAGTGCGAATGTCCTGTGCTCGGCAGAGCGGCTTGATTGTGTACGATGGCAAACCCAGGGCGGTGGGTGAGAGCCCAGGATTGCTCGGTACTTTAGACGTGTTGGTTTATTCGCAAGTGCGCTGGAGGGTTTGAGAAGAGAAGCTCCCGTGACGCGGGGACGTTATTGAGATCATTGCGCGCGATAGTATACCTGCTCTTCCTTTTCAAGCCATACCGGAATGCGGTGCGGGCGCTTGGGCTTGTCGGCTAGGTAGACGGGGTCCGTCTTGACCAGGCCGTTCTTCATAGCCCACTTGTAGAACGAGGATAGGCAACTCGCCCGGCGGCTCACGATGTGGGCCTTCACTCCCCGCTCCCGCATCCGCCACCCGGCGAACTGCTCCACGTCGACATGCGTTAACCGGCGCCAGTCCTTGCCGCCTGTCCCCCTAATATCCAATTAACTATACTGTCTAATTGACAGTACCATATAATCCTCAGTGAATTTTCCCTTGCGTACAATCCATAAGCACTTAGTAACCGATGAGAGCGGCCAACCCGTGAGCGTACTGATCCCGTACCAGGAGTGGTTGGAGATTGAACGACAATTAGCTGGTGTCACGGCCACTCGAGGCGCAGAACAACTGCAGTGTCATGCGGACGCCATCCATCTGTCCGAAGAGCCAGTGGCCTATCAGCGTCGCTTACGCGATGAATGGGCGTAAAATTGGCCCGCTTCGTTCTTGATTGATCGTCGATCTGCCCGCAGGCCCGCTCAACCATCACTGGACCAAGAATGTTATCGCAAGCCGCGATGGTTCACGCCTTTATGCGACGGTCGGCTACTCTCGGGCACTCGCGAGATCACTTCCGCTGACCGATGGGCTTCGGGGGTGGCCAGCCATGCGAACGCTATAATCGTAGCAATAATCAGCGGGACTAGCGGATTCGGAGTCATCATAGAAATTGCCAATAGCTACTATTGCTCGTGAACTTTGAAGTTGAAGTTCCAGGAGCGAGCGACGGTAACACTTTATGACCATGGACAGTATCACCGCTCGGAGCGGGTAAGAGGTATCCGGTGAAAGTTGGATCGCCGAGCGCCCTCGTGCGCGGTCGCCGGCGCAAAGGTCCGGTTGAAGGACTCCGCTGCGATCTGCGGTATCCGGCGTTGCTTGGGGATCGCGACCACTGCCTTGGCGAGGGCGCTGAATCCCGGGGCATGGGTGAGGAAATTGGCGAGTACGGGCATCTTGGCAGCGAGCCGTGACCAGACATCGATGAGCCCGAAGACATACGCCTGGCGCGGGCGAATGCGTCCATCGTAGTAATGGGACATGAAATCGGCCTTGTAGGTCGCCATATCGACCTGCACCGGGCAGTCGCTTTTACAGGCCTTACACGATAGGCATAGGTGCAGCGCCTCCCGCACCTCCTCGCACTTCCAGCCATCCTTGATCACCTCGCCCTGAGCATCTCGAAAAGCAACCGCGCTCGGTAAGTCGTAACCGTATTCGCCGGCACTGATATCGATTCCCGACGCTGCTAGATCGCGAAGGAGCCGTAGGCCCACGAGGTCATCGGAAGACACTGGCTCTTCGAACCAAGTCACTTTTGACTCGGCAAAGGCGTACGCCTTGGCCAGACCCCATTGGCATCGGCGAACAGCTCCGCGTCTTGACCTATGGCCGCTCGCGCGGCACGCACGCGCTCGACATCCTCCTCTGGCGAGCGCCCGACCTTCATCTTCACCCGAGAAATGCCGCTTGCTGTCCAACCCCCGAGCTGTTCCTGCAGCTTTGCCACTGGGTACGAGGTAAAGCCGCCGCTGCCATACACGGCCATGGCCTCATGCACGGCGCCAAGCAGGAGCGGGGTCACGAGCGGCAGATCCAACAGTTTTGCTTTGAGATCCCACAGCGCGGTATCAACAGCGGCAATCGCCATCGAACAGATCCCCGGCCGGCCGAGGTTACGGATCGCCGCAACCATGCTCAGCTTCCGCGTAGCGTCTTGGTCGTGTGATAACCGCAAGCCCGGTATAGTGTCCGAGGGAAGCGAGGCTCGCGTCCCACCATCTCATGCGCCGCTGGTATGGCCATTGCGTACGTTGCGGCGTGGGTACAACACTCGTAGTCGGCGTCGCGACGTTACTGCTGACCACGGTGGTGGGATGGTTGCTGCTCCTCAACCTGACACTGGGCAATGCGCGCGGACGCTGCTGACCTTACCCCGCACGGGTCGAGCGGGCGCCGAGCTTGCCGATGGAGCGCGCCAGCTTGTCCTTCGCCGCGCTCAGCGCGCCGGCAGTCTGGCAACGCCCAGCCTTTTCCAGCGTGGCGATCAAACCGTTGAGCGCAGCCTCGAGTTCGTTGGTGACAACGTGATCGCCGAGTGCAGACAGCATACGCCGGATAACGTCTTCCACGCGCAATTGCAACTCCGGCGGCAGCCGGTCGAACAGCAACTCAAACGTACGCAAGATCTCGGCATAACTCTGATGCTGCATCGACTCCGACGCCGACACGGCCAGCGACTCGAACGCATTCAGCAACCGAGGCAGGACGTCGTCCACATAGACGATTGGCGCGACTTCGACCCCCGGCGCTTCGTCCGGCGGATTCGACCAGCGCGCCAGGACGTCCCGCAGGCTGTAGATCGTAAGCAACCCGGCGTCGGGGTCCGATTGCGCCGTCGAAATCGATGTCCATCCGATGGTTTCAAGCTCTTCGATTCCATGTAGCGGATCGGAGGCGATATTGCGCTTTTCCTCGCGATGGATCGCGTCTTCCAGAACGGCGGCGACGCCAACCGCGTCAGCCGGCGCATGCGCCTTCACTTCCGCCAGCAACTGCCCGAACACCACGTAGGAGCCGATCGTGACCCGCACGACGACTTCCACTTCCGCGCCGGCCTGAGCCGCCGCGGACTTGATGGACTCGACATCGATATTCGTCACGAAGCCATGCGCTTCGGCTTGGACCGGAAGGCTAAACGAGGCCACCAGGTTCGGCGAGCGTCGGGTCCTGCGCAGAAGCTCGAGCTGGACTTTCCGCGCCGCCAGCGCGTGCTGGCGGATCGCCTCGATGATGACCACCGGACGCATCTGATTGACCGTGGTGTAGAACAGGACGAGCAGAAGACAAAGCGCCAGAATCGTCGACACCAACGCAATGGTGCCGCCGAAGACCGGATTCAACGGCCCGACGGACGCCAGCGTGATGAGTGCGTAGAGCGACAGTCCGACAAAGAACCCGAAATAGGCTTGATTCTGCCAATTTCGCAGGAACTGGTCGTAGACCTGGTGCGTCAGTGCGCTCGCGGATTGCTGTAGCGCGATGAGCAACAGTGAGACCGTGATCGACGTGATCGTGATCAGTCCGGCAGCGATTGTCCCCAGCAGATCGGCGGTGGCCCCGGCATCGGCGAAGACATAGGCCTGCAGCAGCGTCCGCATCGGCGTGAGCCAGGCGGCGCTGCTGCGATCGAGCACGAACGTACACGCGGCGAGGAGCAGGAAACCCACGATGATGCCGATGGGGACGAGCAGGAATTCCGCAAGCGCCTGGCGCATTGCCTCCCGCAGCTTTCGCGCGCGGTGGTGGTGAGAGCCTTGGTTCATGCGTTGATCGCTTGCAGCCAAGGCGAAGGCGTCGAAAACGCGTCGGCCGGGCGCAAGTCTGAACCACAAGCAATTCCCCTCGGTGCATCGCCCACGCCATCGACCTCCAGGATTGAAACGTCACTTGGTGTTATCGAGCTTGCTGTCATCCATCGGCCTCAAGGAGTTTCTTTGCAAGCCAACGGGTCGCAAACCCTGTAAGAATTACTCGCCCGTTTGTAACTCTTACCGACCGGCACCACCTTTCGCATATCGCAGAAACCGGGAACTTAACAGATAACCCACCGTTTCAGCGCGTTGCACCGAAAACAGCATTCGTTGACCGGTTCGACTCGTACGCGGCAAATGCGTTGCGCAAGGCGCGTACCAATGCGCTTGCTCAGCTTCCGCGTAGCGTCTTGGTCGTGTGATAACCGCAAGCCCGGTTATAGTGTCCGAGGGAAGCGAGGCTCGCGTCCCACCATCTCATGCGCCGCTGGTATGGCCATTGCGTACGTTGCGGCGTGGGTACAACACTCGTAGTCGGCGTCGCGACGTTCCTGCTGACCACGTTGGGATGGTTGCTGCTCCTCAATCTGACACTGGGCAACAAGCAAATCGATGATCGAATTGAAACCGAATATTCGGTCGCCGATCCGCAGTTTCTGCGGGTGATGGGGTCGCTGCTCGGTCCTCAGCTTGTCAACGGCAACCGCGTGCAGGCGCTGCTCAATGGCGATGAAATTTTCCCGGCGATGCTCGACGCCATCCGGGGCGCGCAGCACACGATCACCTTCGAAACCTACATCTATTGGTCGGGGACGATCGGTCAGGAATTCGCCGATGCGCTCATTGAGCGTGCCCGCGCGGGAGTGCGCGTGCACGTAATGCTCGATTGGTGGGGCAGCGACAGCATCGAGGATCTACATCAGGAGAAAATGAAGGCGGCAGGCGTCCAGGTGCGTCGCTATAACCCGCTGCGCGTGGCGGCGTTGGGCCGGATGAACAACCGCACGCATCGCAAGTTACTGGTCGTGGACGGCCGCATCGGCTTTACCGGTGGCGTGGGGATCGCGGATCCGTGGCGAGGACATGCGCAGGATCTGCACTGGCGCGATACGCATTTCCGCGTCGAAGGACCCGTGGTCACGCAGTTGCAGGCGGCATTTATCGACAACTGGATCACCGTTACGGGACAGGTCCTGCACGGACCCGCGTATCTACCGCCGATCGAGGCCCAGGGACCGCACACGGCGCAGGTG
>JBOHHR010000371.1:0-11483 GCA_050725475.1 Gammaproteobacteria bacterium
CGTAATAGCCCGCCGAAAGGGCATAGGTTCCGATCAAGATCCGCCGCTTCACTTCCGCCCCAAACCCTTCTGCGCGCGAGCGGCAATATAAGTCCTGCAGGTCGCGGGGGTCTTTGCAGCGATACCCGAAGCGTATTCCGTCATAACGCGCCAGGTTGGACGAGCATTCTGCGGGAGCGATCACATAGTAGGCGGGGATCGAAAGCTCGGTGTGGGGTAGGGTGATTTCCCGGAACTCCACCCCCAGTCGTTTCAACTCCGTAACCGCGCCGTCGATCGATACCGCCACGTGCTGGTCCAGTCCATCGCCAAAATACTCTTTAGGCAACCCTATTCTAAGGCCATGAAGGTCCCGTTCGAGTTGGGCTCGATAGTCATCGACCGGCCGCTCCACCGAGGTGGCGTCGCGCGGGTCAAAGCCGGCTATGGCGCCAAGCAGCAGCGCCGCGTCCTGTGCGCACTGGGTCATCGGTCCGCCTTGGTCGAGGCTGGAAGCGTAGGCGATCATCCCCCAACGAGAGACCCGGCCATAGGTCGGCTTCAGCCCCGTGATGCCGCACAAAGCAGCCGGTTGGCGGATGGAGCCACCAGTATCGGTGCCCGTGGCGGCCGGCGCCAGTCTGGCGGCAACGGCGGTTGCGGATCCGCCTGAAGAGCCGCCCGGCACGCGCTGCGTATCCCAAGGGTTTTTTACCGGTCCATAATAGCTGGTCTCGCTCGATGAACCCATGGCGAACTCGTCCATGTTCGTTTTTCCGAGCAGCACCATCCCGGCACTCGCCAGGCGCTCCACCACCGTGGCATCGTAAGGGGCGGTAAAATTATCCAGCATGCGCGAAGCGCAGCTGGTCTTGATGCCGCCGGTCATGAAGATGTCTTTATGCGCGATGGGAATGCCGGTCAGCGGGCCTGCTTGGCCGCTTGCCAAACGTCGATCGGCTGCTTTCGCCGTCTCCAGCGCTTGCTCCACACAGAGCGTGATGAATGCGTTCAAATAAGGGTTGAAGCGCTCGGCGCGTTCGATGAAAATACGCGTAAGCTCCACGCTGCTAATTTCTCTGCGATGGACCAACGCGGATAATTCAGAGAGTGTCTTGTGGAGCATTGCCTGGGAGCGCTTGGCGACTTGCCTCGCCGGCCGATGATCGTTATTCGAGGACTTTGGGAACCAAATACAGCCCGTCTCGAACCGAGGGGGCAAGGGATTGAAAGAGTTCGCGCTGGTTTATTTCGGTTACTTCGTCTTGACGTAGCCGTTCGCTGATGTCTAAAGGGTGTGCAAGAGGGGGCACTCCGCTGGTGTCGAGCTTATTCATCTGGTCCACAAACTCCAGGATGCGCGCCAGTTGCTGCGCCAATTGGGGTTCTGCCTCGGCGTCGATCTGCAGCCGGGCGAGCCATGCGACGCGATCGATCTCTTCCTCGCTCAGTGACATCAAGACCTCCCGTAGGGGTTTGGCTTGCCCAAAGTCTTGGGCACTGCTAGAGTACAATAGATAAATCATCAAGTATATGTCGCGACTGCTTAGGAAATCAGCGTTTTTTCGCCCCTTTGGAGGCCTGCACGCGGAGACTGGTCGGGGGTCATGCGCTGGTGATTACCGATGCCGAGGCGCTCATTTGCGGAATAAAATTTTCGTCCACAGGGACCGCTTGCTGGAACAGTTTAGTGATCTCGGCGAGCCCCCCAAGACCAGCGGATAGGTTGCCCGCTGATTGTCAACCATGTTCAACCGAGTACGCGGTCTTTTTTCGAACGACCTTTCCATAGATCTGGGCACGGCCAACACGCTCATCTATATGCGCGGGAAGGGTATCGTGGTCAACGAGCCTTCGGTGGTCGCGATACGCCAGGGACGAGACGGATCGAGCATGAAATCCATCGTAGCGGTGGGGGCAGAGGCCAAAGCCATGCTGGGGCGCACGCCCGGACATATCACCGCGATCCGCCCCATGAAAGACGGCGTCATCGCCGATTTTGTGGTGACGGAAAAGATGCTGCAATACTTCATCCGTAAAGTCCATGGCGATCAGTTTTTCAAGCCGAGCCCGCGGGTGCTGGTCTGTGTTCCCTGTGGCTCCACTCAGGTGGAGCGCCGAGCGATCCGGGAGTCAGCCGCGGGCGCCGGAGCGCGTGACGTGTTTTTGGTCGAAGAACCCATGGCCGCCGCATTAGGGGCCGGCATGCCCGTGAGCGACGCCAGCGGCTCTATGGTACTCGACATCGGTGGCGGGACCAGCGAGATTGCTATAATCTCTTTGAACGGCATCGTTTATTCGGACTCCCTACGGGTCGGGGGTAACCGCATGGATGACGCCATCATCAATTACGTGCGGCGAAACTATGGCACCTTGATCGGAGATGCGACTGCCGAACGAATTAAACACAGCATCGGCTGTGCGTACCCGGGTAACGAGGTGTTAGAGATCGAGGTGCGCGGGCGGAATTTGGCCGAAGGCCTTCCGCGCAGCTTTACCTTGAACAGCAATGAGATCCTGGAGGCGGTGCAGGAGCCGCTGTCATCGATCGTTGGAGCGGTCAAGACGGCGCTGGAGAACGCACCCCCGGAATTGGGGTCCGATGTGTCGGAAAGAGGCATGGTCTTGACCGGGGGCGGGGCGCTGCTGCGCGACATCGATCGTCTGCTGATGGAAGAGACGGGGATCCCGGTGATCGTGGCGGAGGACCCGCTGACCTGCGTTGCGCGCGGCGGAGGACGGATCCTGGAAATGATAGAGCAGCATGGGCCCGAGGTGATAAACCTGGAGTAGCGGAGGGCGAACCATCAAACCGTTGTTCAATAACACCCCATTGGTGCACGCCAAGCTAGCGGCGGGAGTGTTATTGGCGCTTGCCCTGATGATTCTGGACCATCGAAGCGCCTATCTGGAGTCCGTGCGGAGTGCTTTGTCGGTGGTCGTATACCCGATCCAATACCTGGTCAGTCTTCCTGTAAAAGCAAGCGCTTGGGCCCAGGAATCCTTGCTGACACGGCGTGTTTTGCTGCGCGATAACGCACGCTTGCGGGATCAAAACTTATTACTCCGCACCCAGTCTCAAAAGTTTGCGGCGCTGCGGGCGGAAAATATTCGGCTCCGAGAATTGCTCGAATCCTCGCTGGAGAAGGGTGAGCGGGTGTTGCTTGCCGATCTGCTCGCGGTTGATCTAGAGCCGTCCGCCCACCAGGTGGTGTTGAATAAGGGGAGCAAACAAGGGGTGTATATGGGACAACCGGTGGTAGACGCCCATGGCATCATGGGCCAGGTGATCCATGTGGGGCCGTTTTCGTCCTCCGGTTTGTTGATCACTGACGTCAGCCATGCCCTGCCGGTGCAGGTCAATCGTAACGGTGTTCGAGCCATCGCGGCTGGAACGGGGATCACGGATCAGTTACTGCTGTCCTACGTGCCTGTCAATGCCGATATCCGCAAGGGGGATCTACTGGTTTCCTCCAGCTTGGGAGGGCGGTTTCCTGAGGGTTACCCGGTAGGGGAAGTGGCAAAAGTCGTGACCAATCCCAGCGACTCGTTCGCCAAAGTCCTCGTTACGCCTTCCGCGAGGGTTGCGGAGGCGCGTGAGGTGTTGCTGGTTTGGCCCAAGGGCCTGCCAGGCGATCTCGCCCAGCACACGCAGTTGTCCAACGTGGCCGCCCGATGAGGGTTTACCAGCGACAGGGGGGATGGGTCATCATCGCCACCTTCGTCGTGGCGTTTGTTTTAACCGCCATGCCTGTTCCCGAATGGGCCGCTTCCTGGCGCCCCACGTGGGTGGCGTTGGTGCTGGTGTATTGGTGCATGGAGTTGCCGGAACGAGTAGGCATCGGCGTGGGTTGGGCTTTAGGTTTGTTGTTGGATGCGCTCACCGGCACCTTATTGGGTCAGCACGCCTTAGCCATGTCCGTTACCGCTTATTTGGCCATCAAAGCACGCCAGCGGATCCGGGTCTTCCCGCTGGTGCAACAAGTGCTCGTGCTCAGCTTTATTTTTGCCAGCTATCTATTGATGATGCTTTTCGTGAATGCCATGAGCGGGATCCCCCCTCAGGATTGGTCTTATGCTGCACCGATATTATCCAGCGCGCTCATTTGGCCTTGGTTATTCGCTTTACTAAAAAAGGTCCGCCGTAGGGCGCGTGTTTCCTAGCGCGCATGGCGCAACCGCTAACCTTACGGGATCTCGGTCAGGAAAACCGCATTTTCATTCGCCGCGTGGTGGTGATGGTGGCGGTGGTGGGCGTGCTTGCAGCCCTGCTGGTGGGCCGCTTGGCCTTAATCCAAATTGTAGAGCACGATCATTATAAGGTCCTGTCACAGGAAAATCGGGTCAAGGTCCTGCCCTTGCCCCCGGCCCGGGGCTTGATTTACAGCCGCGATGGCGTTTTGATCGCCGAGAATCGGCCTTCGTTTAGCTTGGAGATCATTCCGGAGCGCGCTCGGGATCTCGATCAAACCATAACCGACCTGGCCGTGATCATTGCCTTAGACGAAGCGGAGATCGACCGATTCCAAAAGGAGCTAAAGCAGAAGCGTCCCTTTGAAAGCATCGCCCTGAAGGTGGGACTGTCAGAACGAGAAGTCGCTGTCTTTTCGGTAAACCGGCATCGCTTCCCCGGTGTCGATATCGTCGCCAGGCCCACGCGCTTTTATCCCCTAGGAGCGCTCATGGCCCATGCGGTTGGCTATGTCGGACGCATCGATGAAGAGGAGTTGCAGCGTATCGATCGCGCGAATTACAGCGGTACGACGCACATGGGGAAAACAGGGGTAGAAAAATCCTACGAGCAGGCACTGCACGGACGCGTGGGTTATCAACAGGTTGAGGTAAACGCCGAGGGACAAGTGCTGCGGGTATTGGAGGAGACCTTGCCGATTCCGGGAAAAGACCTCCACCTCTCGCTCGATGCGTCCTTACAACGAGCGGCCACGGACGCTCTTGGAGAGCGGCGGGGGGCTGTGGTCGCGATCGATCCCAACAACGGCGGGGTGCTGGCTGCCGTCAGTGTGCCCGCCTACGATCCCAACCTGTTCGTTAACGGGATCCCTTATGCGGTTTATTCCCGTCTGCAAAGCTCACCCGATCGAGCTTTGTATAACCGCGTAACCCAAGGGCAGTATCCTCCCGGATCTACGATCAAGCCGTTTTTGTCGCTGGCTGGATTAGAAACGGGCTTGCGTCTGCCGCAATCGATAAGCTTTTGCCCCGGGTTTTTCCGCCTGCCGGGCAAGGCCCACCGTTATCGCTGCTGGAAAAAGCCGGGGCATGGGGCGGTGGACCTAAAACTCGCGATGGCACAGTCATGCGATGTGTATTTTTATCGCTTAGCGGCCGACATGGGCATCGACGAGTTGCACGCAAGGCTCAGCCAGTTTGGCTTCGGTAAGCGTACCGGGGTGGACTTGCCCGAGGAAGCGAGTGGACTTATGCCTTCGCGGGAATGGAAACGCCGGGTGCGTAAGTCTATGTGGTATGCGGGAGAAACCGTGATCACCGGCATAGGGCAAGGGTATACTTTGGCGACTCCGTTACAGCTCGCCTCCGCGGTGGCAACCCTCAGCCAGCAAGGACGACAACTGCGCCCGCGCATTGTTGCCCGGATCGGCACAGACGAACAGAGTCGGGAGCAACCTGAAGCCGCAATCGCCGTGGAAGCGCGAGAGGAAAATTGGCGGCGGGTGATAGACGGAATGGTAGAGGTAGTGCACGGCGCTCGGGGAACGGCGCGACGATCGAGTGAAGGAGCGAGCTTCCGCTTCGCGGGCAAGACCGGAACCTCACAACTGTTTCGCATCGCCCAAAACAGAAGCGTAAAAAATGAAGCGATCGCGGAACGCTTGCGCGACCATGCGCTGTTTATCGCCTTCGCACCCGTGGAAGATCCCGCGATCGCCGTCGCGGTGATCGTTGAGAACGGCGAGAGCGGCAGCGCCGCGGCAGCGCCTGTTGCCCGCAAGGTGTTGGACCATTATCTGGTGGGAAAAACACATGAAAATAGCAACGGGCAGCCTGGATAAGCGCGGCGGTCTGCTGGCGCGTATGCATATCGATGCCCCTTTGTTAAGCGGGGTGATCGCGCTTTGTCTCATCGGTGTCGTGGTCCTCTTCAGCGCCTCAGGCAAAAATGCGCAAGCCATTCTGCGGCAGGTGATTCATATGTGCCTTGGACTGGTAGCCATGGTCACACTGGCCCAGATCACGCCCACCCAGTATGCGCGATGGTCGCCTTGGCTTTATGGTTTTGGCGTCATTCTGCTCTTAGTGGTGCTAACGCATGGCATCGGCAAGGGCGCCCAGCGCTGGCTTGATTTGGGTGTGCTGCGTTTTCAGCCCTCGGAACTGATGAAAATTGGGGTTCCGATGGCTGTGGCATGGTACCTCGGCGATAAGGCGGTTCCACCTCGATTCCTGAGCATGCTGATCGGGCTGTTGCTGATCGCGGTTCCCGTGGCTCTGATCGCGCGGCAGCCGGATCTCGGCACTGCGGTGATGATCGCGGCGGCCGGGATCTCGGTATTGTATTTCTCCGGGGTAAGCTGGCGCCTGAGCGCGGCCGCGGGGGGGTTGGCGGTTGGCTCAGCCCCATTGCTGTGGTATCACATGCACGAGTATCAGCGCCAACGCATCTTGACCTTGCTCGATCCGGAAAAAGATCCCCTGGGAAGCGGCTATCATATTATTCAAGCGAAAATCGCGGTCGGCTCCGGAGGACTGTACGGGAAGGGTTGGCTGAACGGCACGCAATCACATCTGGAGTTCATCCCAGAACGATCAACGGATTTTATCTTCGCCGTGTTTTGTGAAGAGTTCGGTTTCATCGGGGTGCTCGTATTGCTCTGCGTTTATGTGTTTGTGGCATTAAGAGGTCTGTATATCGCCACCACTGCGCAAAGCACGTTCTCGCGTTTGTTCGCGGCCAGCTTGTCCGTCGTCTTGTTTATCTATGTGTTCGTGAACATGGGCATGGTCTCGGGTCAGCTGCCCGTGGTCGGGATCCCGTTGCCCTTAGTGAGCTATGGTGGAACCTCTTTAGTGACTCTGCTGGCGGGTTTCGGTATCTTGATGTCGATCCAAACTCACAAGAGCTGGTTGTCCGGTTTATGATGATTCGGTTTACACTCGCGCTCTTATTAACCGTGGGCTGGTACCCGCAGGCCACGATAGCGGTACAGAGTCCCGCTGTGGCGCAATTTATCCGGGAAATGGGAACAGACCATGGCTTCGAGGCACAACAGTTAAAGGACTTATTCGACCGCGTCAGGATTTCAAAGCAAGTGCTGGCCGCGATCTCCCGCCCCGCGGAGGCAAAGCCGTGGTATGAGTACCGGTCCATCTTTGTGACGCCCGAGCGAACGCGGGAAGGTGTGAGTTTTTGGCGCAAGAATGCGCAAAGTTTACTTGCAGCAGAAGGGCGCTATGGGGTTGCTCCCGAAGTGGTAGTAGCCATCATAGGGGTGGAAACCTTTTATGGCCGGCACAGAGGAAAATATCGAGTCGTGGACGCTCTGTCCACCCTGGCTTTCTACTACCCCAAGCGGGCCGATTTTTTCCGCGCTGAGCTAAAGCAGTTTCTGTTGATGGCCAGGGAACAAGGCGTAGATGCGCTGCAACTGATGGGCTCTTACGCCGGCGCGATGGGCATGCCCCAGTTTATTTCCAGCAGCTTCCGCCATTATGCGGTCGATTTCAACCGCGATGGGCGGATCGACATCTGGGATAACCCCGAAGACGTCATCGGCAGCGTTGCGAATTATCTACAAAGGCACGGTTGGGAGCAGGGGCGGCCGGTCGCGATGCGCGCGCGGGTCAACGGACCCGGCTATCGGCATCTGTTGAATGGCGTCTTGAAGCCCGGTAGGCCGTGGAGTCAGGTCAAACGTTCCGGATTGATCCCGGAGAGCAGTGTTATGGGCGATCCCCTAGTCGCAGTGGTCGAATTCGATTCAGGCGCAAAGAACGAATATTGGTTGGGGTTTAATAACTTCTACGCCATCACCCGGTACAATCACAGTGCGTTGTACGCCATGGCTGTTTACCAGCTCGCGAAAGCCATCCGCAGTGAGTATCGAGGTAGCTGAAATAGTGCTCACACCGCCAGCTGCTTTGTTGCGGCTCCTTGAAATAGTGCCCACTATTCCTGCGGACCCGCGCCGCGCCGCTGGCGGCGTGGCGGCTTGCAGGTGCATCAAAATAAGGTAGGCAGCACTAGTGCGAGCATCGTGCACTATCGTTTCCCAGGGATGCGTGTTCTTGCGTATCCTTCCCATAGCGATGATGGCTGGCTGTGGTACCCTACCCGCCAAACGAGGCGTCACCGCCCCCGACGAAAATAAACCGGCCCTCCAACGCCAGCAACCATCGAGGGAGTCGTATGTGGTCGATGGCCAACGCTATTACATCTTGAAGAGCAGCCAGGGATTCGTCGAGACCGGCGTTGCGTCGTGGTATGGTTCGAAGTTCCACGGCCGGCGTACCTCCAGCGGTGAGATTTACGATATGTACCGGATGACGGCCGCCCACAAGCATTTGCCATTACCCACTTATGTCAAGGTAACGAATCTATTCAATGGGCGCAGCGCTCTTATGAAGGTCAACGACCGCGGTCCTTTTATTCCGGGGCGGGTTATCGATCTTTCCTACGCCGCGGCGCTTACGTTGGACATCGCCGCTGAAGGCATCGCCCCGGTAAAAATCCAGGCCTTGGATTTCGAGAGCAATAAGAGCGCGAAGCATTCCCCCGTCCTGCCGGCGAATGCCACCCGCGCAGAGAAAGCAGCCGTGTTTTTGCAGGTTGGGGCGTTTGCAAGCCTGGCGAACGCAGAGCGTTTGCGCCATAAAGTGAGGGGAATACTTCGACACACCGTACGGGTACACAAATTCGTGACCGCGAACAGGTTGCTCTACCGCGTGCATATCGGGCCATTCCCCAACGCAAAGACGGCCGATAGTGTTTGGCCACGGTTGTCACGCCTGGGGTTACGGGATTACCGGCTGGTGTCAAACTAATGCCATCTTCTGTGGCGTTATAAACAGTCATGAGATCTCTAGGGAGAACGGCCGTTACCGGCTTAAGCTTAGCGTTTGCCCTATTCGCCATCAGCACAGCGGCCACCGAAATGGTGCCGAAGCCGCCACCGATAACGGCTAAAGCGCATATCCTGGTCGATGCCGATAGCGGGCAGGTATTATCGGAACAAAACGCCGATACCGCTTCGGAACCGGCGAGTCTCACCAAGATCATGACCGTATACGCGGTGGCTGCCGGATTGAAGCAAAACGACATTCATCTGGACGATGAGGTCGTGGTGAGCGAGAAGGCTTGGAAGGCCACGGGCTCGCGCACGTTTATCGAAGTTGCCAAGCAGGTGAAAGTGCAGGATCTGCTTTTAGGCGTGATCGTGCAGTCGGGAAACGACGCGAGCATCGCCTTGGCGGAGCATCTGTCAGGCAGCGAGGAGGTGTTTGCGGAGCTAATGAACCTTTACGCGGCGCGCTTGGGTCTGAAGGATTCGCATTTTATGAACAGCACCGGACTTCCTCACCCGGACCAACATATGACGGCGCGGGATGCGGCCGTGCTGACGGCGGCCCTGATCCGGGATTTTCCAGAGGTCTATAAATCGTTTTCAATCAAGGAATATACCTATAACGGGATCCCCCAACGCAACCGCAACCGCTTGTTATGGTTAGACCCAACGAGCGACGGGGTAAAAACCGGGCATACCGAAAACGCAGCGTATTGCCTGGTCGCGTCAGCGCGCCGCAAGCACATGCGCTTAATCTCGGTTATCCTGGGCGCGCAGAGCGAGGCGGTGCGCACCCAAGAGAGCCAGTCCTTGCTCGGTTACGGTTTCCGCTTCTATGAGACGCGTCGCTTGTTTGCGGCTTTGCAGCCCTTAGCTAGGGCTCGGGTGTGGAAGGGCGAAAACCCGGAGGTTGCGCTGGGGCTTGAGCGCGATCTGTTCGTCACCATACCGAGACGTCAGGCGGAGGCACTTAAGGCCTCTGTTGATCTATCGCAGCGAATCACTGCGCCGGTAAATAAAGGGGAACACAAAGGTCTGTTGAAGGTCGCCCTGGGCGAAAGTGCATTGTTGAATCGTCCTCTGATCGCACTGCACGCGGTACCGGAAGGGGGCGTTATCCAGCGTCTGGCCGATGAGCTGAGACTGCTTCTGAAATAGGGCTAAAGGTGTCCTTGGTTTATTTGAACGGCGCTTTTTTGCCATTACAGGAGGCGTGCATCCCGGTGATGGACCGCGGGTTCATCTTCGGAGATGCGGTGTACGAGGTGATCCCGGTTTACTCAGGACGACCCTTCCGCTTGGATCAACACGTGTTGAGATTAGAGAACAGTCTAGCGGCCGTGCGCATCGAGGCCCCTTTCCCGCGCGAGCAGTGGCGATCCCTTATTGCTAAGATCATTGCCGAGAACGGCGGTGGTGATCAAAGCTTATATATTCAGCTTAGCCGCGGGGTGAGCGAACGCGACCATGTGCCCGCTGCCCCCCCAAAAGCTACGGTGTTCATCATGAGCAAACCCTTGAGGGCGTGCGTGTGTCCGGATCCCGTCGCGGCCATCGTTTGTCCGGATCTTCGCTGGGGACGTTGTGATATCAAGACTACATCGCTCATCGGGAATGTGCTCTTACGGCAGCAAGCAATGGATACCGGCGCCTGGGAGGCGATCCTGGTGCGGGACGGATGGATAACTGAAGGAGCCGCCAGCAACGTCTTTGTGGTGGATCACGGCCTGATCAAGACCCCACCCAGGGGCCCGCATATACTCCCCGGGATCACCCGTGACTTACTGGTTGAAATGCTCGGAGCGAATAATATCTCCTGCGCTGAAACTCCGGTTTCCGAGGCCGAGTTGTGGCAAGCGCAAGAGATCTGGTTGACCAGTTCCACCCGCGAGATCGTCCCCGTGGTGCGGCTGAACCAAACGCCCGTTGGCGAAGGGGTGCCCGGGCCGCTGTGGGTCAGGGTCAACGCTATGTATCAGCAAGCCAAACAGGCATTTGTTTTCGAAGATCCCTGATTCTTCTCGTACAAACACCAGTGTAGTGTTGTGCGATGCAAATCTTTAAGGCATTCGTTATCGAGGCGGCGCACCGGTTGCCGCATGTGCCCGAGGGGCATAAATGTCAGCGTCTGCATGGGCATTCGTTCCGCATCCTGGTGTATGTGGATGGCCGGGTCGATGAGCATACCGGCTGGGTGATGGACTTCTCCGATGTGGCTACCGCCTTCCAGCCGATTTTTGAACAGCTCGATCATCGCTATCTTAACGAGATCGAGGGATTAGAAAACCCCACCAGCGAGAACCTCGCACGCTGGATCTGGAGCCGTCTTGCACCGCGCCAGCCGAGCTTGGGCAAGATCGTAGTCAAAGAGACCTGCACCGCGGGTTGCGTTTATGTCGGGGATGAACGTTAGCTGCGGATCCCCAGGCGTACTCCGCTTCCCGTAGCTTCGCCTGCCGGCCA
>JBOHHR010000372.1:0-2710 GCA_050725475.1 Gammaproteobacteria bacterium
TATACGGTTTGGTAACCCGCGCGTCCTCCGGCAGTCTCTGCACCCGGTTGTGGTAAGAAAATTGGCTCTCGCAAGATTCGGTGATCCCGGTCAGAGGCGCGGCGCTGGCCGGTTCCGGAGTACAGGCGAGCGGAATATGGCCCTCTCCGGCGAACAGTCCAGAGGTCGGATCGAGACCAAGCCAGCCTCCACCAGGTACAAAGACTTCCGCCCAAGCGTGCAAATCGGTGAAGTCCTGTGATGGTCCGGGTGGGCCCTCGATCGGCTTCTGATCCGGGGTCAACTGCACCAGGTAGCCGGAGACAAAGCGGGCGGCGAGACCCAGGTGCCGAAGAATGTCTACCAGCAGCCAGCCCGAGTCGCGGCACGAGCCGCTGACACGGGCAAGGGTTTCCTCACTGCTCTGCACTCCCGGCTCGAAACGTATAAGATATTGGATGTCACTTTGTAAGCGGCGGTTGAGATCCACCAGAAAGTCCACCGTGGGCTGGCGCTCGCGCGGCACTTTGGCCAGCCAGTCCTGAAGCCGCGGTCCGGCCTTCGCGCTATGCAGATAAGGTTCGAGCTGGCGGGCCAGCTCGGCTGGATACTGGAACGGAAAATGCCGATACCCCTCATCCAGAAAGAAGTCAAAGGGATTAATGACGGTCATGTCGGCGATGACCTCGACATCGAGGCTGAATTGGCGCACCCGCTCGGGGAACACCAAGCGCGCCAGATAGTTTCCGAAGGGATCCTGCTGCCAGTTGATAAAATGCTTGCTGGGCTCGACCTTCAAGGAGTAGGACAGCACCGCAGTGCGTGAATGCGGCGCCGGTCGTAACCGGACCACCTGCGGGGAGAGATGGACCAAGCGGTCATAGCCGTACTCGGTGTGGTGATGAATGGCGACTTTGATGGACATTGACAGACGGCTCCCAATTTACGTTCGCGAGGCGGTGTTTCGCGCCGCTAGGGTTTTATCCTGCACCAGAAAGGTGCCGCAAGCTCCCTGGATCCCGCATGGTGCTTAGGATCATCGTGGGTGATATGGATCGCTGCAAAAGCGGTACCCACCGCGTTGGGCGAAGCGTAATGGAATTTGATCGACCTGTCACGGTTTGACCGGGATGAAAGCATTCTATTGTCCCTGCGGCTGGCGCGTATTTTTCGAGAATACCCAGTGTCCGGGCTGCGGCCGCCGGCTGGGCTTTGACCCGCGGCGGGGGTCGGTTGTGGCCTTGGAACCCGGCGGAGGGAGATGTTTACCCGAGCACCTCAATCATCCGACCATGGCGCTATTCGCCTGTGTTGCAACTACCGGGATCACCAAGTATGCAATTGGCTGGTGGCGGCCGATGCGCCACACGATTACTGTCTCGCCTGCGGGCTGAATGAAGTTATTCTCAGCCTTGCACAACCCAAGAATCACCTCTGGCGGCGCAACATGGAGGCGGCCAAGCGGCGGCTGCTGTACACGTTGCTTAGGCTGAAACTCCCGGTGACGAGCAAGCAGGACGACCCGCAAAACGGCCTCGCGTTCGGCTTCTTGCAGGATCGCCGCCATAACCCCGCGGTGGAGCATGACATGGTGCTCACCGGCCACAGCGAAGGTCTGACTACGGTGAACGTGATGGAGGCCGATGATGCGGCCCGCGAGTCGCAACGCCTGGACCTAAACGAGTCCTACCGCACCCTGCTCGGACACTTCCGGCACGAGAGCGGCCATTATTATTGGGAATGGGTGGTCAAAGACAACGGCTTTTTAGACGAATTTCGGGGCCTGTTCGGCGATGAACGCGAGCACTACGGGAAATCTCTCACCTGTTACTACGTGCAAGCCGGGAACAACGGCTGGCATGCCGATTACATCAGTGCCTACGCACGCGCCCACCCCTGGGAGGACTGGGCCGAGACGTAGGCCCATTACCTACACATGGTGGATGGGCTGGAGACGGCGCACGTGTTTTCTATCACCAAGGCGGACCGGACAAGGATCAATTCCAACACTGCCTGAGCGAATGGGCGGGCGTTATGGTGATGCTTAACGAGCTCAACCGCAGCGTCGGCCAGTACGACGCCTACCCCTTTTTTCTCTCCGAGCGCTGTGGAGGAAAACGTGCCCCTGCCCGGTTTATACTTCCTACACGGGTTTGTCGCAAAAGCGATCCGACAGGCCCGAAAAAAGCGTGATCGCTGACTCGTCCCCTCACCCCAATCTTCTCCGCCAAGAGGGGCGAGGGAAATCGACGGTCGAATCACGAAACACGACCCGCGCCCTGCTTATGTCAAGACTACTGGACGCCATCGAGCTAGAGACCGGGAAGAACCCCTCGGCCAGTGTGATCTGGATGCACGGGCTGGGCGCCGATGGCCACGATTTCGTGCCCATCGTGGACGAGCTCGGGCTCGACGCGGCACCGGCGCTCCGCTTTGTGTTCCCGCACGCGCCGATGCGGGCGGTGACGATCAACGGAGGCGCCGTCATGCGCGCCTGGTACGACGTCTCCTTCGGCGACCTCGAAGGCAAGTCGCGCCGCTCCGACGAGGAGGGCATCCGCGAATCGCAAGAGCAGATCAACACTCTGATCGAGCGCGAAGGAAAGCGCGGGGTCGGCGCGTCGCGGATCGTGCTCGCCGGATTCTCGCAGGGCGGCGCAGTCGCGCTGCACACCGGGCTGCGCCACCCGGAACGGCTCGCCGGCGTGATGGCGCTGTCGACCTACCTGCC
>JBOHHR010000373.1:0-5472 GCA_050725475.1 Gammaproteobacteria bacterium
TCGATCTTTTGAAGTAGGGGGTCATTGTTGGGATCGCGGAGTTTGAGCGGAATGCAAGTAGCGCCCCGGTCCATCAAGTCTAAGCATCCCATGCTTTGAATCAACTGCGGTACCGACCAATCGCGGCGAGGCTTTTGCTGGCTGACAAGCGCAAAGTTTCCTTCAAATACCTGTGGTTTGTAGTCCGACCGCTTCTCGTCGAGTAGCTTGGTTTCAGGATGCCAGAAAAGCCAACGGACATCGAACGGCCGATAGCAGTAACGCACGATGCATCCGGAGTTGAGCAACTCCTTACGGGTGGCTTGCGCATCGAAGCGCTGTGAGTTCGCCATCAATTCGGGCAGCTCCTTTGCAATCGTCACGTCCGGTACGGCGGCATTGAAATAGCGACGCATGCGCCCTTCCAGGGCGGCGCGGTCGATGTCAATCAACGCCCCATCGCGGCTGGTCTTCACGCCTGGATAAGATATGGGAAAGAGTTCCGGTAAGCGCGGCCAGCTCAAATAATAGCTGCTGGTTGTCTTCCCGCCAAAGGCGCGCCCTAGTTCTATTTGCGGCGTGAGCGGCACATAGGTCACCGTGTCGAGCTGTTCGCTGGCTGCGCGTAAATCATCAAGCTTGGTGCGGCCCCACCATTCACGCTGTACGACTTCGGCGGTGTGCGCGGGCTGATTGCACCGCACCAGCGTCGCGATGGCGGTGCCGACCTGGATGCCTTCGCGGTTTTGCGGTGTGGAAAAGGCGCTTGGGTCTG
The DNA here is from genome assembly GCA_050725475.1 of Gammaproteobacteria bacterium. Taxonomy (GTDB): domain Bacteria; phylum Pseudomonadota; class Gammaproteobacteria; order JBOHHR01; family JBOHHR01; genus JBOHHR01. Next base: position 755 of record JBOHHR010000373.1, read on the forward strand.
GCTCACCAGTGGGTGTTAGTTTGCCGGTACGGTATTTGTCTCCTTGCAGGTTGTCGATGCGGATGCCGTCGAAGGCCTCTACAAAGCGCTCGCGCATGGCCGGATGGGACAGGCCATCGAGCCAAGAATAATTGCTGATGTAGCAGATCACGCCGTAGCCGGTCTTTTCCACGATCTGCCGTTCGGCCATGCGAAAGAAACGCACATACAATTCGTTCAAGCCTTGTCCTTGCGGCTGCGGACCTTGTTTGGCCTGGCGGTACGCCTGGCTAAGCGAGCGCTCTTCTCCTGCCGCTACGCCGGCGTAGCCGTTGTATGGTGGGTTGCCAAGGATGACGAGTATCTTTTTCGTCTGCTTGACCGCATCGGCGGCGTCGCGCTCCTGCTCGAATTCCGGGAACGGCAGCACGCGGCTTTTGGGGTCCTTCAGCGGCTCCCAGCCGGTGAGCGCGTTGGTGAGATGAACGCCGGCGCGTTCGTCGCTGCCGTCCGTGTTGCGGCTCAACGGCGCGCCGCAATCGTGCAGCAGAAGTCCGAGCTGCAGGTGAGCGATGACGAAGGGAGCCGGAAGAAGCTCGAACCCGAACAGGCGCGTGGTGGCGGTGAGCTTCAAGTCTTGAGCGGCCAGCGCGTCTTCCCCGCGGGCTTTGAGCCGTGCGGCGATGTGGCGCAGCACTTCGACGAGGTAGGCGCCAGTGCCGCAGCAGGGGTCCAGCACCACCACATTGGGATCGGCCAGGCCATCGAGCAGGCCGAGTTCTGTTTGCAGTACCTGATCGACCCGCGCCACCATGTAGCGGACGATTTCATCGGGCGTGTACCAGACGCCCAGCTCCTTGCGCAGTTTTGGATCGAATTCCTGCAGGAAGGGTTCGTAGAAATATTGGACGGGGCGTTCGGCCTGAAACTTGCGGAAGAAGCTGCCCTGATCGACCCGGTTGAGAGTGTCGGCGGCCAAGTCCAGCACTTGCTCAAGATCGAGGGCCTGCAAGCGCGTCGGCTGGGCCAGTTGCGCGAATAGTGCATCGATCATCGGCACATGCAGATACCACGCGGCGCTTTTCCAGTCGAACCGCCCGCCCTTCCCCTCTCGATACTTCAACACCCATGCGGCGAAGATGCCGTAGAAAAGGATCTGCACGAGCGTGGACTGGAAAAAGTGCTCGCCCTTCCCGCCCTGAAAACTGACACCCAGCGCACCTTCCAGACTTTCCTTCAGCGCGGTGAGTTGCTGTATCCCGGCTGACTGTGCGCGTTCGACGCGGTGCCGGGCAGTACGCGCATAGCTCGCAAGAAACCAGGCCAGGTCTTTAGGGTCTGACAGTGGCGCGGCATGGCGCATGACGCGGGAGAGGAAATCGGCGAAGGCCGCGCCCTGCTCCTTCTCCGCCTTGACGGGCTGCGCGACGAGTCGCCAGAAATCGGCTTCGGTATCGGCGAACAAGTAGCGTTCAAGCGTTACTCTTTTACCGTCACGCTCCCCTAGCAACAACCAGTCGCGCAGGTTGGTAACGAGCACTAGCTTGTAACGATTCCAGTATTTGTCCACCTGCAGACTGACGGCAGTGTCGTCGGCCGGTTCGGCGGGAGGTTTGACCTCAAGCACTCCACGGGCAGGGGCGAGCGGAGTCCGGATTTCGTCGGTATTCCGGTCGAATTGATCCTGAGTGAAAAAGCCGCCGTCGGGCAAGCCCGCCCCCATGTTTTTGAGCGTTATGACCGCCCGCACCTTTGGCTTGAGAGTCTTACCAATGCCATTGAAAAGGTTGGAGAGTGAGGGGTAATAAGCGGTTTCCGGCGTGCCGGCACAAGTGCCGCGAACCATGCTTACTTCGTGAAGAAAATGTTGTAACGAGGCTTGAGTCACATCGGGGCCTTGTCTTATTTTCCTCTCCGTTATTCGTTCCGTGCTGATCGGTTAAAGCTGGGGAGAATTGCGCCACCTGCAGAGTAACGCTGTGCCTACCTGCAGGACATATTGCTTTACTGCAATGGCCTGCGTTAGGGCAGAGAAAGCTCCTCGTACCTCTCCCCCATTCCCCATTTGCCGCTCGTATGATTGCCGTACCAGCCCCATGACGTAGGGCAGCTCACTGATCGCGGCGAGGCTGACCTCTGTATCCCCGTTGCCCCAGCGGCCGAGGCGGGATACGTCCTTGCAGAAGCCCTTGGGGTCATTGATCTCCGGAAAGGGCATGTTCAGCGATAACCTACGACGCTCGACTTGGGGCACTACATCCACGAAGTTGGTTTCCACCTTGTAGGCGACATATTTTCCTGGCCCGTGATTCCATGATGCAAATTTAAACGGGTGAAGATCGATTGGAACGACGAGATTGTTAAGTTCTGTCAAATGGTTGGGGCCGATGAGCTATGGAAAGAGGGGGCGATCCGTAGTATGTATGGGTTGCGAACCAACATACCTACCCCAAAAGGAGGCCCCCATTGGCAGAAGCATACACCGTCATTCGGAGTTTGAAAGAGTTCACCGCAGCGCGTGAGCAGTTCACCGTTAGTGAGTCGACTTCAGTCGGAATGGATGCCAATGCGGTTTCAAAAGCGTTTCGGGTGGACCGTTTCGCCGGGTTCTTGCAATGCCGCAAATAGATCGACGTCATAGTGGTCACGGTGTGGGCAAGTTCGCGAAAGGTGGAGTGTGCGGGGAAGGGGCATTTCAACCTGTAACTGTCTTTGTGTTGTCTTTCCTGGAAAAATAGGAAACAGACAAAGGAGGCTTTGATACTAACGATTTGATTTTATTGGTGGCTATTGGTGGGCTCGAACCACCGACCTCAGCATTATGAGACCCATACTCTCTGTACGGGTTATTTAAAAACAATCACTTAGGCGCACCGGCCCCGCGCTAACATGACTGGAGAGGACAGAAAGTGACAGGAGATGACTGGAGTAGGTCACGATTTGGTCACGGTCGCCAATAAGCGGGGCCGACAACGCACCCTACTCACCTACTTCCGCGAGCGCCTGCGCCATCAGGTCCGGGTCGAGGTACATTCCCGAGTCCACAAGCTCGATCATGAGGGGCCGCGCCGCCAGGATGAACCCGGCGCGCTTAGCGCGAAGTAACACGCCCAAAGTGCCCATGACTCGCAGACCCATGCTATACGCACAGCGGCGCGCCTGTAGGTCATCCAGGACAGCAACCGCACCCTTATTGCGCAGGGCGATCGTGATCACCTGCGATTCACCCGTGCCCAGGTCCCAAGCGAGAATGTCTGGAGACACCGGATATTCCGGTTCAAAACGAACACGTTCAAGGTTTTCCAACTGGGCCTGCAGTGCCTCTGGTGAGTCCCGGACGCGTACTTCTGTCAGGACAGGTTCGGGGACTAGTACTTCCTCGGCAAGTGCGGGCAGCAAATCGAACCGGCCGAGCCGACCAAGGAAGATGAGAGGCGAAGCGTTGACGACCCAGACGCTAGGCACCCTCAAGTTCCTTGCGGAGGTCCTCGATGGTTACCTGGCAGGCCGGGACCCGCCGGCGGAACAGCTCCTCGAGCAAGGTAGCGCGGCTTAAACCTGCGATCTCTGCGGCTTTCTCCTGCGAGATCAGGCCCTCGGCGTACCATTGAACGGCGGCCGCAATACACATCTCGCGAGCGAATTCCTCAGGAGACTTACGGAGCGCCGAAAACGCCGAGGTCGGAACATCTATCACAATTTGGGACATGCAACCCTCAAGTAGTCGGTAACCCGCGACCGACGATGTGCCGGGTTCACAATATTAGCCCAAATCGATCCCCAAGCAGAACTTCGATCTCGCGCGCCCAGTAATGGGCACCGCTACAGGCCTCCATGCCGATGAGGCAAGGAGGGACGTTCGCCAAAAACTCACACAGCTTCCTTCGCGAGAGCCGCTTCCTTAACACCTTACCCTGCAAGACCTAACAGCGGCCGACGTGCGCTCGTTCATCGAACGCCGCCAATCAATCGGCATCAAAACGACTACCATCAACCGGGAGCTCGCGCTACTGTCGGCGGCGATCAACTTTGCGCGCCGCGAGTGGGAATGGGAGATCCCCAACCCGGTGGCGGGCCGCAAGCTGAAGGAGCCAGAAGGACGGGTACGTTGGATCAAGCACGCGGAGGCCCAGCGATTAATCCAGGCGGCGGAGAATGGGCCGAGGGCGCCACATTTGGCGGACTTCATCCGCTTAGCGCTCTACACCGGCTGCCGCAAGACGGAGTTGCTTGGGATCGAATGGCGACGGGTAGATCTTGGCGCACGGCTGATTCACCTTGAGAGTTGACCGGTAAGCGCCGCTCTGTGCCGGCGAACGAAACAGCGTATCAAGCCCTCATGAACCGCTTGCGTTGGCGCGAGCGATACTGCCCGGCGAGCCCATGGGTGTTTTGTCGAAAAGATGGAACACGCATCGCCGCGGTAAAACGCGGCTTCGCGACGGCCACGAGGCGAGCTGGGATCACCGATTTCCGCATCCATGACATGCGCCATACGTGTGCGGCTTGGCTGGTGAGCGCCGGCGCACCGTTGCCCGCCGTTCGCGATCTGTTGGGCCACAGCTCCATCACGATGACCGAGCGCTACGCCCATCTTGCACCCGAGATCGTTCGTGCAGCAGTGGCCGTTCTCGACCGCGATTGTCACGATCTGGTCACGCTGGATCGAGGAAGGAGAAAAGAGGTGATGCTAACTGATTGAAATTATTGGTGGCTATGGGTGGGCTCGAACCACCGAC
>JBOHHR010000374.1:0-7116 GCA_050725475.1 Gammaproteobacteria bacterium
TGAGTCCCCTGCTCTAACCGACTGAGCTACAGGCCCACTGTTAGGGTGTACTAAAGGATTGTCAACTAGCCAGCTTGCACTAATGCGGTGGGATCGAAGACCGTGTTGACGTCCGGCCAAACTAGCGCAGGGCGGCTCGTCGCTGGATATTTCACCCGTTAGAATCGAACACAGTTTCTAAGCCTTGTCGAGAAAGGTTTTCAACTGTTCCGATCGGGCAGGATGGCGCAGTTTGCGCAGCGCTTTTGCTTCGATCTGACGGATCCGCTCGCGGGTTACGTCGAACTGTTTTCCAACTTCTTCTAATGTATGGTCGGTATTCATATCGATGCCGAAGCGCATTCGAAGGACTTTGGCTTCCCGCGGCGTTAAACCAGCAAGCATTTCCCGTGTACTGCGCCGCAATCCCTCAAAAGTGGCGGAGTCAACGGGTGCCTGGGTGCTAATGTCCTCAATGAAATCACCGAGGTGAGAGTCTTCATCGTCACCAATGGGAGTTTCCATAGAAATGGGCTCTTTGGCTATCTTCAGCACCTTTCGCACCTTATCCTCCGGCATTTCCATGCGTTCGGCAAGCTCCTCTGGGGTCGGTTCGCGGCCTTTCTCCTGTAACATCTGCCGTGAAATCCGGTTCAGCTTATTGATTGTTTCTATCATATGCACTGGAATGCGAATAGTTCGCGCCTGATCGGCAATCGATCGTGTGATCGCTTGTCGGATCCACCAAGTGGCGTAGGTGGAAAACTTGTAACCTCGGCGGTATTCGAATTTATCAACCGCTTTCATGAGGCCGATATTTCCCTCTTGAATCAGATCAAGGAACAGCAGGCCACGATTTGTGTATTTTTTGGCGATGGAGATCACCAGCCGCAGGTTTGCTTCAACCATCTCCTTTTTCGCCCGGCGCGCCTTCGCTTCCCCGATAGACATGCGTCTGTTGATGTCCTTGAGCTCGCTGATCGTCATTTTAAATGTGCTTTCTATGGCGCAGAGCTTTTTTTGTGCGTGGATAATAACGGCTTCGTTTTGCTTTATCGCATCAGCCCACGGCTTCTTGACGCGAGCTACTGTGCGAACCCACCCCAAATCGGTCTCGTGATCTTGGAAGGCGGCGATGAATTCCTTACGAGGCATGTTGGCTTTCTTGACGCAAGCGTTCATGATCACCCGCTCTTGTTCTCGTATCGAGTCGATAATTTCCCTGACTTCTCGGGTGAGCCGCTCAAGGAATCTTTGTCCGAACCTAAGTTGCAAGAACTCTTCGCCTAAGCGTTCGCGAAGTTCTTTTGTTTTTTTGTGTTCGCGGCCAGACCGTTTGGTGTGCAGAACGACCTTGTTATGTAAGCTGCAAAGTTCAGCAATCCGCCGCGCTACCTCCTCTGGGTCTAAACCATGGGATAGGGGATCTGCCTGCTCTTCGTCCTTATCGCCTTTTTCCTCGTCATCCATATCAGCGTCCTCCCTGGCCTTCGCTGCCGGATTTTTCAGGGGGATGTTCTCGGTAAGCGCTTGGTCAAGGCCCGCGATCCCGCTGATTACGTCGGTGAGCTTGAGCTCACCCGTCTGAACGCGCTCATAATCCTTAAACAGCAACTCCATAATGCGTGGGCAATCCGCCAAGGCGGACTGTACTTGGTACAGGCCGTCCTCAATCCGCTTGGCTATCGCGATTTCTCCCTCGCGCGTGAGCAAATCGACGGTGCCCATTTCCCGCATATACATACGTACGGGATCGGTGGTGCGCCCGAATTCCGTGTCAACAACGGCTAGCGCCGCGGCCGCCTCTTCAGCGGCGTCATCATCGGTTGCAACAGGGTTCTCAGCCATTAGCAGAGTGTCTACATCCGGCGCGGTTTCGTGAACGGTTATCCCCATGTCATTGATCATGTTGATGATATCCTCGATTTGCTCAGGATCGACGATGTCATCCGGAAGGTGATCGTTAACCTCGTGGTAGGTCAGGAACCCTTGTTCCTTGCCTTTTGCGATAAGGAGCTTGAGTTGAGATTCGTCTGTTGTTTCGATGTCGTCTAGCGATTCCATAATGGGTCTCAGTCTCTGGTGAACAGGCAACTAAATAAAACCTAAAACCTCGGGGCAAGCCAAAGCAGCCCGAAAAAGCTACTTTCGATTTTCACTCGCTATCATGCGCTCTCACGGTGTTCAACTCGGTCTTTAAAGGATAACAAACGCGATAGCTCCATGCGCTCGGCATCGGTCAATTGCTCCGCCGGCCGGTTTAATAGATTCCGTCTTAGCTCGCGTTCCTTACGTCGCGCTAGTTTCTGGATCGCGGCCTTGAATTCCGCCTTGATCCCTGTTGCGGGGACCGGAAGCTCTTGCGCAAGTAGTTGCGCGAGATAGTGGCCTTCCGGGTAGCTGCGAAAATGCTCGACCACAGCGCCGCTCCTGATATCTGGCGTGGCGTGAATCAATTCCAGCGCTTCTATCAAAAGCGATATTCCAGGTATTTCAATACCCCGCAGTTGATCCGTTTGTTCGACTGTGTGGCCTAGCGAAGGTTCATGCAGCAGCATACCGAGCGTGTTCCGTACCAGTGATGGCCAAGCCGCGTCGCCCTTTTTTTTCGTGCCTTTGGGCGGGTTCGGTTTGGACTGCGGTTTAAGAGTTATCTCCACCCGCTCGGGTGACAACTTACTGAGGGAACCTAGCTCCTCGATCAGGAGGTTCAGATACGGCCCCACTGGAACACGGGAAATCAAGGGTCGTGCCAGTTCAAGCAGCCTTGCTCGCCCATCTATTGAGGATAGCTCGATTTGCTGCGTTAGGGTAGTAAAAAGGAACTGAGACAACGGAATCGCTGCGTCGACACGCCGGAACAGCTCGTTTCCGCATTTTCTCACCTGGCTATCCGGGTCTTCTCCTTGGGGCAAAAACAGAAAACGGGCGCTGCGGCCCTCGCGCAAAAGAGGAAGCGCAACTTCAAGCGCACGCCAAGCCGCTTGTTTTCCCGCTTGGTCTCCGTCAAAACAAAAAACAAGCTCCGGGGCAACACGGAACAGGTGAGTCAGGTGATCGGATGTCGTCGCGGTACCCAGGATGGCCACTGCATTGAGGACCTCGAACTGGGCCAGCGCCAACACATCCATGTATCCTTCAACGACAAGCAACCTGCCGAGCTTTTTGGTTGCCCGGGTAACCTGATATATCCCATAGATTTCTTGGCCTTTCCTGAAAATCGCTGTTTCTGGGGAGTTGAGGTACTTCGGTTCTTCGTTTCCGATCGTCCGCCCGCCGAAGCCCACGACGCGCCCACGCTGATCACGGATCGGAAACATGACGCGATCCCGAAACCGGTCATACCGCTTTCCGTTTCGTTCGATAATCAACCCGGCGCGCCGGAGAGCGCCTAGGCGCTCCCGTTCGTGACCAAGATCGCGAATGAGGTTGTCCCATCCAGGTGGCGCGTAGCCTATTTCAAAGTGGGCGGCTATGGCCCCTGTGAGTCCCCGTTGCTTTAAGTAAGTAACGGCCAACTCTGAGCCAGCGTGCTCCTTCAGTTGCTTGCGGAAGTAGCGCGTGGCCCGTTCCAATACTTGATACAACTCCGCATGTTGCGACAAGGTGGTAGCGGCGGTATCGGGAGGTATGGCCATCCCCGCCATATCGGCTAATTCTTGTATTGCGGAGATGAAGTCCGAGTTCTCGTAGGCCATTAAGAAGCTAATGGCCGTACCGTGCGCCCCGCAGCCAAAGCAATGATAAAATTGCTTTTGGCGACTGACGGTAAAAGAAGGCGTTTTCTCTTCGTGAAAGGGACACTTGGCGATTTGGTTCGCCCCGGCAGGGCGTAGAGAGACACGCCGATCGACGACATCGATGATGTCTATGCGGTTTAGTAACTCGTCGATGAACGCTTGCGGGATTCTGCCTGCCATTGAGACTAGTTTTTTTCTAGTTGGCGGTTCCCCCGCGCGCAAACGCTAATGCGAGACTCTAAAATAGAACACCCCAAGTGACAGATCTATCTGCCATGCCACGGATATACAATTTATTGGATTATAGCAGTGCCCGGACGTGTCGTTCTATCTATGTTTGAGCAATTAAAAAATGTAGCCACCAGGCTCAGCGGGGCAGGCGGCGCATTGTGGTACGTGCGAGCTTTTTTTGCCAGCGTTTGACTGCAGCCGCCGCTTTTCGCTTACGTACCTGGGTGGGTTTCTCATAAAATTCGCGACGGTGGACGTCTGCCAGGATCCCCGCCTTTTCACAGGCACGTTTAAAACGTCGCAGGGCAACGTCAAACGGTTCATTTTCTCTCACTTTCACTGATGGCATTATTGTTTTATCCCGCATAAAAACTACCATATTAGCATCGTTTAATAGCATTGAAAACCAGCACGCGCATTCTTGGGATTGAGACTTCCTGCGACGAAACGGCGGTTGCTGTTTACGACAGCGGCGTGGGTCTGCTCGCCCATGCCCTTTACAGCCAGAGCTCTATACACGCGATTTTTGGCGGCGTGGTTCCGGAGCTTGCCTCGCGCGACCACGTGCGCAAGGTGCTGCCGCTGGTGCAGCACGTGCTGAGAGAATCGGGTACTGAAGGCCGTACACTCGGTGGTGTTGCCTATACCGCTGGCCCGGGGCTAATCGGTGCCTTATTGGTGGGTGCTGCAATCGGACGCAGTCTGGCCTGGGGGTGGGGGATCCCGTCCATCGGGGTGCACCACATGGAAGCACACTTGCTTGCCCCCATGCTGGAAAGCGAAGCTCCGGATTTCCCATTCGTAGCGCTGCTGGTTTCCGGGGGCCACACGCAACTGGTTCGGGTGCAGGCTTTAGGACAATACGCGATTTTAGGAGAGTCGCTAGACGATGCGGCCGGTGAAGCCTTCGACAAGACCGCGAAGTTGCTTGGCTTAGGCTATCCCGGGGGACCGGCCCTGGAACGCCTCGCGCTACGGGGTGATCCGCAACGCTTCTTGTTTCCCCGACCCATGACAAACCGGCCGGGCCTGGATTTTAGTTTCAGCGGATTGAAGACGCACGTGAGGGATTTGATCGCTTCATCTGCAGCGGATCCCCAGAGGTGCGCCGATGTGGCCAGAGGGTTTTGTGATGCCGTGGTGGAGACTTTTGTGATCAAAAGCCGGCGGGCACTTCAGGAGACTGGGTTGCGCCGTTTAGTAGTTGCTGGAGGAGTGAGTGCCAACATGCAGTTGCGTGAGCACTTGAGCGCGCTGGGCGAAGAGATCGGGGTACAGGTTTTCTACCCACGCCCAGAATTTTGCACCGATAACGGGGCGATGATCGCCTACGCCGGTTTTTGCCGCTTTAGCGCAGGGCGGAGGGATGATAGCTCATTCCAAGTGAGGCCGCGCTGGTCACTTGCGGAGCTGCAGGCGCTCTAGTCCGAACTTTTTCGGTCTAGTCCCCGATCATTTGACGTTTATTTTCCCCTCTGTTCCTGCGATCAGCTTAGCGATGTTGCTTCGATGGCGCCAGAATATGAATGCAACCATGACGCAAACAGCCGCCAAAAAATACACTGATCCAGTAACAGCATGCACAATAAATGGGCTCGAAACGGCCGCCACCAACGCCGACAGAGAAGAGATACGAAACACGACGGCGATAAGCACCCATTCGAGCATAAAAAGAGTGCCCAGCGGCCACGCGATCCCGTACAGCACGCCGATGAAAGTGGCCACACCTTTCCCTCCCTGGAACCCGAAAAACACCGGATAAAGATGACCGATAAAGACCGCAACTCCCATGGTGGCTAGGGTTGCCTCGGGCAGGGACAGCATTTTGCCGATTAGGAATGGAATCAGCCCCTTTAAGAGGTCACCGGCCAGGGTCGCAAGGGCCGCTTTTTTGCCGTATAGGCGCAATACGTTGGTCGCACCCGGATTGCCGGAACCGCGTGTACGGGGATCGACCGATCCCAAAACTTTGCAGATGAGGATCGCTGAAGACACAGAGCCGATCAAATAAGAGAGCAAAACAAACACTGTCTCGATGAACATTCTATTATCGCAACGGCATGGCGCGCCGAGGTCAAGCAGCAACGGCCGGGTTTGGGGCAGGCGCCCGGGGCCACCGACATGATAATTGGTGTAAACTTTCTATCGTAATTCTTCTGGTTTTTGCTGTCTTATGGACATCGTCTATTTGAAGGATCTACGCATCAAGACGGTGATCGGCGTCTACGCGTGGGAGCGTCAGCTCAAACAAACGGTAGTGCTGGACCTAGAGATGGGAACAGACATACGCGCCGCAGGCCGTTCCGATGCCATATCACATACGCTCAACTATAAGGACGTAGCGAAACGTGTCATGGAGTTCACTGAGAACAGCCGTTTTCACTTGGTAGAGGTATTGGCCGAAGGGATAGCGGATTTGGTACTGCGAGAATTTCCCGTGCCTTGGCTGAGGCTGCAGGTTAACAAACAGGGCGCGGTGCGCGGCGTGCGGGATGTGGGAGTGATCATCGAGCGCAACCGAGGAAATTAGCCGTGGCGCGCGTTTACATTAGCATCGGAAGTAACATCGAGCGCGAGCGGAACGTTCGCAGCGCGGTCAAGGCGCTGGGTGAAGCGTTTGGAGAGCTCATTTTATCCACGGTATACGAGACAGAGGCTGTGGGTTTTACTGCGGATAAGTTCTTTAACCTGGTGGTCGGTTTTGATACCGACACGGATGTGCGTGGGGTGGCGCAGTTGCTCAGAGAGATCGAGCAGCGGCATGGGCGCCGGCGCACATCGCCGAAGCCAAAGTCACGCACGCTGGATCTGGACCTTTTGCTCTACGAGGATGTGGTGTCGCATCAAGGAGAAATCGATCTGCCGCGTAAAGACATCACCGATTACGCCTTTGTGCTGCGCCCTTTGTGTGAGATCGCGCCTGATTGCGTGCACCCGGAGACGGGCCAGCGCTTGACGGAACTGTGGGCAAATTACTCTGGGTGCCGGGGAGGCATGTAGCCTGCCGCGTTCAAACCATGATCTTGGCAATAAGTCATCAATGGGGGGGAGCGTGTTCTATTCCCATTTGTCGCATCGTGTTTGCCGCTTATTCTTGCTCGGTTGCCTCTGCTTTCTGGATGGCTGTGCGTCCATGCAAGCCGCCCAGCGTCAGGAGAATCTGGAT
>JBOHHR010000375.1:0-5966 GCA_050725475.1 Gammaproteobacteria bacterium
TCAGGACGATTTCCCGGACGTCGTGTAACGGATGCTCGTTATACGTCATTCGGGACCGATTGTCCAGCTTCGCCTATAGCTCTTTAACTCATCTGAATTTTCTGCCTAGGACGCATTCACCCTGCACCAGGAAGCAATCGAACCAAACCCGTCGCGATGGCATCAGGCTTCTAGTTAGCCATTGAGCGATCACAAGATAACTGCTGTGTGTCACAAAATACCCTGTTCGGCATTCCAAATATTTCCACTCGCGCTTTCCACATCCCCATAAGCGTTTTTTCGCGTGTCGATCAAACGGCGCATGGCGTCGTCCTTCTTGGCATTCGGATCGTTAGAAACGATGCGCGCAAATGACGCGAGCACCTATATACGTCCAGAACCATTTCGAGGCGGGGACGCGATCCTTGTCCTTGCCATCCGCAATCACCGGGAGGATACGAAGGTCCCTGGGGTTCGTAGAAGCCTTGCCGCGGAACGGCTGGGCGTCTCAATCTATGCTGTCTTGATCTTCATCGATAAAGGCATCGAGACCGCGAGTATGCTCATGGAGACGCAGCACGACAGCGCTCAGCTCCCCTAATACATTCTCTACCTGCGCTTTGCTAAGACCGGTCATTTCCAGTTGGACCAGAAGCCTCAGAATACATTGACATTCTATCCTAGCTCACTTAGCGGAGTCATCGTCCGGGGATTTAAGTAGGGCGTTTTCGCCTTTCGCTGTAACGCCTTGATCTGAATCAACCCTTGGTCCGCCGTGGCTTTTAGCTTTTCTCGCTCGATCTTTTCCTGATGTCTCGGATCCGTGCTCTCCAGACTCTCTATCTTGCGCCGGTACCCAGAGCCGCGGCCGGGGACCTGCCGGAATTCCCTTTCCATCGTTCGGCTTCCAGCGTGTTACACAGGCACCCCAACCCCATGCGGATACTTCGCGACTCCTACACCGCGAGCGGCCCTTTCTTCCTGCCTGGACCTCTTTCGCGCAGGACTGTCTGTGCGGTCCGGGGTTCAACAATTGATGGCTTAGGCCACCGCCCCGATAGGTTGAATGGCCGCCAGCTTTTCCGGGTGCTGGTTTACCTTCGTGGTTTCCCGCCATCACCACCGCGAGCCCCGGCACGATACCGCGTTGGCGCTATACATCCGCGCGACCCTTCCATTCCTCCCGCATCGCCGCTGCGATCGCCTGGCCGTCTATGATCTTCGCACTCATAGGATGCACCTCTGCGATAAGACCACTACCGAGCAAGTCACGCCTGCCGCCTTATCGGTTCCACCACCTGCGTGACCGCGCACCCTTGTAAACAAACTTCTGGCGTGCCTCGCGGTAAGCGGGATCTGGGCCGAAGAAATTGGCCCACATCTTCTTCAGCTCCACGGCGCGGTAGGCATGCATTCGCCTGCAAGCCGCCGCTCGTACTTCTCGCGTAGGAGCCGCCAGACGTTGCCGCGGTGAGCGATATCCTTCGCCCGTTCCATAAGCGCCTGTTCGAACTCCTCGATGCTGTCACCAAAGGCGTCATCGAGGAAGCCCATGGCCTTGGCGGCTCGGGTCCCTAGGGGCAAGCAGCCCTCGGTCAGATCCATGGCTTTCGCCCGGCCGCGATGCGACTCGGCGTACTCCTCTCGCCGTCTCCTTGACCCAAGCGATCAACGCTGCATATCGGCACACGCCCTCACCACGCCCTCGTCGCCACCTGCCACGATCAGCGTGTCGATCGGCTCGGCAAACTCTGAATAGGCATGATGCGCGACGATCTGCAGGCCCGAGGAGGTCCTCAGCGGCCCGGCTTGCGGGGCGATGACGGCCAGCTGGTACACGGGGTCCATCGACCTTTTTGGTCAATAGGAAACAGCGATTTGCGTACGCGAACGCGTCGAACGGGCCGCACACGTCGATCAACTCCACGTCGGGAAAGGCGACGAACGCGATGTTTCGCACGGCCTCCACTCGATAGCTCTGGTCATCCATCAGCGTTTCTTCTGGCATGCTTTATCCTCCTGGTTTACTTATCGTGCTGCTGTACTGCTCTCTATGCAATGACAAAGATCCCTCTTTTTCTGCCACCGGGTGCGCCCACAGAGCCCGCAATGGATGGCTCATATTGAAAGAAGCTGTGCCCCTCAACTTACACGACGGCGAGCGGCGGGATGCAGGTTCGATCAAGCAGCTGAAAGCGCCACAATCCAGACCTAGTGTGTAGCCTTGCCTCGGCCTTGCTACTTAAAGATTTCGCTTTCCTTCGGTCTGTCACAGCCTCGTGGAAAAAAACCACGCGGCGGCGAGCACAACGCCGATCAAAGCGATCTCGAAGAACATCTCGGACGGCATGACAGGGAACGCCTTTGTAGTACGGCTGGAACAATATCAACAAGCGCAGGCAAAGCCAAGATGAGAACGGCAAGGATAAGTGTATTCCGGAGCGTGCTTGCGGGTATGCCATCGCGCTCTTACCGAAGGGATCGCTCAATATTCCCCGGACGCTTAAATCGTCGCAAGCGTCGTCATTTTTGATAAGCTACACCGGATGGGCGTGGACTACGCCCAGGGCAGCGGCGTCGGTTGCACTCGTCCGTGGGGCAACATGATCAGACCGAGGTCGTGACCCGTTTCCTCACACGGATCCCAAACCACGCGTTTTATTTTGTTGCTACGGACCTGGGCAGGCATGCCTGGGAGAAAGCGGGCCGCATTTAATACGAGACCCTGCGCGATCCCCAGTTGCGGCCGAATGCCGGATTCCGCCGTTTCGCCCGGCTTACGGTGGCAAACGCCGTGCGTTTATATGGCGCTGGCGGCGAGGAACAGAAAGCGGTCGTAAACGGCTGGGATCGGGTAGGGATCAAGCTGGCCTAAGAGCGGTTTAAGCGTAGCATAGAGAGAGCATAAGCTGGCAATCCCGTAAAGAAGCTCGTGTATTTATCGCGCCAGCGCGTGGTTTTGCTGCTGTGCGCCGTCGCGCAGGCGAGCGCTCAATTAGCGTGTTCGAGTAACGGGTTAGGCCGCAACTGTGCCGTGAGAGGAATGCGAAGACGGGATCGCGCACTTTCCAGGTCTGAGCGCGCCGGTCACCATCGAGAGCGACAAGCTCAGCGACGCCGATGCCGCAGAGCTGAGCGCTTGGTAGGCGCGGCACACTTTTTTGATCTTCCCCTCGCCATCGGTGTGCCGCCTCGTGGGGCGGCGGATTATCATCGTTATACAGTGACGATCGACTCGGGCACTTGTCGCCATACCGTGCAACTGACCGAGCCTATCGCCGATCCCGCTATCCACCGTCTGGTGGCATTTCTGCGCACCCAGGCCAAGGTTTTTAGGAAGCGCGGAGCCAAAAGCGACCCCCTCCTCCCCCTGTAGGAGGGGACGCCCGAGCCGCTATTGGGTAGCGTTACCGATAGTCAAAGTCTCACGGTTCATCTGCACTGTTTTTTCGCCTATCCCTTGTACCAGGGCGAGGTCGTCGATCGAGGCAAACGGACCGTGCTTCTCACGGTGGGCAACGATGGCCGCTGCTTTGGCCGGACCCACCCCTTTTATGGCTTGCGCGAGATCATCCGCGCTTGCGGAATTGATATCGATGGGATCTGCCAAGACGAGGGAGGAAAAGAGAAAGAGGACGAAAAAGATCACGTTTTTAAACATCACTAAACTCCGTGGTTTGCATTTAACGGCCCGGGCGACTCAGCGCCCAGCACCGTCGGTCACGTTAATGGCGGGGTCCCCTGTCCCACAAGATCGACGGATGCACGTTTCGTTGGATTTTTAGCAGGAAATTTTCCTAGCACCCGGCGTGTGCGAACGCGATCACACAAGCCGTGACTGTTGGGGACGGTAGTGGTGACGTTGTTCGCCGCTTTAAACGCGAGGGCCTCCAGCTGTGAGGTCGAGAAATCCAGTGTGAACTGACTGAGATGATCGGTTACGCGGCGTGTTGCAAGGTCTGGGAACTTGTGGACGATCTCGGTGATAATCATTGGTTCCATGCGGCGCCATTGCGGGCCCGGGTTACGCCGCCGCGCGGTTAAGCCAGGCCAAGCTTTTTAGCTTAAGATCTCGTTGTTGGGGAGGTTAACACCATGCAGGGGATCGTGCTCACAGAGGCAAAACGCTTCGAATCCCTCGTGATAAGAGAATTCGATTATCCATACCCCGGGCCCGGCGAGGTGACAGTCAGGGTTCAGGCCTCGGCGCTCAACCACCGTGACCTCTGGATCGTGCAGGGACTGTATCCGAACATCGGGGTGCCGATCGTTCTCGGATCGGATGGCGCGGGGGTGGTGGACCGGGTCGGGCCGGATGTCGAACCGGCCTGGGTAGGCAGAGCGGCGGTTATCAACCCGAGCTTAGATTGGGGCGGTGATCCGCGGGTGCAGGGCAAGAGCTACCGCATCTTGGGGATGCCGGATAACGGCACCCAAGCGGAGTTTGTGCGCGTGCCCGAAATCAATCTGGCGCCTAAACCCTCTTATCTTTCTTTTGCGGAGGCCGCCGCGATCCCGCTTGGTGGGCTAACCGGCTACCGCGCTTTGTTTACCCAAGGAGCACTTCGGGCTGGAGAGACCGTATTGTTGACCGGCATTGGCGGCGGGGTGGCGGCTTTGATGATGCAGATGGCCTTAGCCGTGAGCGCACGGGTGCTGGTGACTTCCGGCAGCGATAGTAAAGTGCAACGCGCGCTTGGGCTCGGGGCTGCGGGAGGGGCCAATTATACAGCCGACGACTGGGGTGAAAAGCTGTTTCATTTGGCGCAGCCTGGCGGCATAGACCTCATCGTGGATAGCGCGGGAGGCGATGGTTTCGCTGCCCTCACTCGCCTGGTCAACCCCGGCGGGCGCATCGTGTTCTTTGGAGCTACGGCGGGAAACCCGTCCGGCCTCGACATGCGAAATCTTTTCTGGAAACAAGTGCGGTTACAAGGAACGACCATGGGTACGCCCGAGGAGTTCTGCGATATGCTCAAGCTGTTTGAAGCCCATCGGATCAAGCCTCTCATCGAGCGCGCGTACCGCTTCGATGAATTCAAGGAGGCTTACGCCCGCATGCGCGATGGAACTCAGTTCGGCAAATTGGTGCTGTTAGCGCCGTCTGCCAGTACCTGACATCGAAAGCGCACATAGCAGGCCCTCGGTGTAAGGCGCAGCGGAACTCAGTAACGCGCCTCGCGACAAAAATGCGTTGG
The DNA here is from genome assembly GCA_050725475.1 of Gammaproteobacteria bacterium. Classification (GTDB taxonomy): domain Bacteria; phylum Pseudomonadota; class Gammaproteobacteria; order JBOHHR01; family JBOHHR01; genus JBOHHR01. The sequence goes on from JBOHHR010000375.1 coordinate 5,178, forward strand.
TGTGGCTATCGTTTCAAGGCGGCGTAGGCTTTCTGGTGATGTAGCGTTTAATTCAATCCACATAGGCCTGTTCGGTGCGGATGCTATAATGCTTAATCCGCAAACGCTCGCGGACCTGGTCCAAAAGCCGGGGTTTGGGGGGTCACCAATGTGAGATCTAAAAGCCTTCGGGAACTGAGGTCTAACATCGGCAAATGGCAGTGAAACTTAAGCAGCGCCTAGAGTAGGCCCGAAATAGGCTTTTGGAGCAATGGCGTCATTTAGGAAGTCGACTTTAAGTTCAGCCCCGCTCCCGCCGCCAGGCTGGAGCAACTTCGGAACCGTAACCATTATCGGGGGCAACGTGATAGGACTGGTGAAGGCGCTCGCGGGACTGAACGGGGCTGGGAGCTAGCGACCGGCGGCCCCCTCGTGCGGGAAGAGAGCTCACATAAAGACAGTGACCAGATTTAGGCTACGATTTAGGCTACGACTTCGTTCAGGTTGCGCTGCCCAACGCTCGGGGGGCCGAACCGGTCGCTGGAGCGGTCACCGCTCCGCGGCTTGCGCCCCACTCCTCGCGTCGAATGCCTGCGACGTTCTCCGCTCAGCAGGGCTGCCGCTCAGCTCCCGGCCCCGTTAGCCATCATATGAGGAAGCACGTGCGTAATGCTTTATTCGTCATGTTGGTTTGCAGCACTTCGTTTGTTCAAGCGGCGGAATATCCGTTACCAGTTCCTTCAGATCTCAACGCACAGTACTTTGTTCTCGAAAAAGGGGGTCCGCCAACAACCCAACTTTGGTAACCAA
>JBOHHR010000376.1:0-13065 GCA_050725475.1 Gammaproteobacteria bacterium
ACAGCCCACAGCGGACAAACCAACGGCGCGTTTGTCGGGCAAGTCCCAGGAAAGCACCGAATAACCCCGAGTACAGCGCGTGGCCGGCCATACCGAAGAGTGCGAAGCGTGCCCCAAGCTGCAGCTCCCAAGGCGCGTCACCATGCTCTGCGTATCCCTGCGCCACATAGAAGCGGTGCCTCGAACCAGTTGAATCCGGCGCCTACGACTGCGCCGTAAATGAATCCGTCCCGCATGCTGTCGTACTCGGCGCGCAGCAGGAAGAAGAGCAATAACACGCCTAGCCCTTTGGTGATTTCCTCGACGAGTGGTACGATATGCGCCAGATCTTGCCCGCGCCGTCATCTGAAACCAGGAGTGAACCGTCCGCGAGCTGGAGCAGGCCGACCGGGCGGCCCCAGACTTCAGAGCGCTCGGGCGATATCATCCAACCGGTCAAAAAGTCTTCCAGTCCTGAAGTGGGTCTTCCGGCTTTGAACGGAACAAACACAAGCTTGTAGCCCACGCGCTGCGAACGGTTCCAAGAACCGTGCAGGGCTACGAAGCAACCGCCTCGATAGTGGGGCGGGAATTGCGTTCCGGTATAAAACCACAGATCCATTGCCCCCACGTGCGAGCCGAGCAACACCTCCGGGTAGCGCGTCTGCTTCACCTTAGCGGGCGCTTTCCCCGCATGGCGCGGGTCTTCATGCGGGCCGATGTAGGCGTATGGCCAGCCGAAGAAATCCCCCTGCCTTACACGGGTCAGAAAATCCGGTACCAGATCATCGCCCAGGTCATCGCGTTCGTGGGAGGTCGCCCAAAGCGCGTCGGTGCCAGGATACCAGCGCAGCCCCACGGCGTTACGGATCCCGGAAGCAAAGATCTCCTGGCCTGTTCCATCGATATTGAAACGGCTGATCGCCGCGCGCATGGGGGGCTCACCGAGGTCCACATTCGAAGCCGAACCGACGCTGAGATACAACTTCTTGCCCAAGGGATCTATCAGGAGGGTTCGTGTGGCATGGCCCCCTCCCAGGCCGCGCAGCGCGATCACCTCTTGGCCTTCACCCACCGTTACCGCCTCTGGGTCATAGCGGTAGCGCTTAACCGAAGTCGGTTCGGCTATGTAAAGCCAGCCGTCGTGCAGCGCCATGCCGTAAGGCCGGTGTAGATCCGAGAGCAGCGTTTTGGGCCAGCGGTTTTGGATTGTGAAGACTTTGCCTTCATCCATGGAGGAGACCAACACCTCTTGCCTCGGCCCCAAAGCCATGTAACGGGCACCGGGGAGATCCCCGACATACTCGTGTATGCGAAAGCCCACAGGAAGCTTAAGCTCAGCGCCGGCAGGGCGCGGTAGGAGGCGGGGCGGGTTGTCCGCGGAAGGGGTGTCGTACGGCGGGGGCAGCCTGTTCCAGTTGACCGGCAGCTCTGCGCCAAAAATGGGGCTGCCGAATAGCACCGCGGCAACTAGGATCCAATGCGATTCTCGTTTGTCGAATGCCATTTTGCCTCCTTTAAACAAAGCTTTCAGTTTTTCGCTCACATCAGCTCGGGACCGCTGCTCAGAATGCCCAGCTTCTGGCGCTACTAAATACGCGTGGCGCTGGCGCCTCCGAGCCGACTGCCGGAACAATGGAGCCACTGGCGCCAGCAGGCAGCGGATCAGGACGATACCCGCGAGTGGCGCTTAATGACGGGAGCCCGCATTAAATGTGTATGGGACGGCCATGCGCCGCAAGGGCGGCCTCGTGCAGGGCTTCTGCAAGAGTCGGGTGGGCGTGAATGGTCCGTGCAATATCCTCACTATCGCCCTCGAACGCCATCGCAAGCACGGTTTCCGCGATAAGCTCAGAGGCGTTGGCTCCAAAGATGTGGACGCCCAAAACACGGTCGCTTTTGGCATCCGCGATCACTTTGACCAAACCCTCGGTTTCGCCCATGGCGCGGGCCCGTCCACTGGCGAGAAACGGGAAGCTGCCGCTGCGAAATTCGATTCCCGCCGCTTTGAGACTATGCTCGGTCTTGCCCACCCAGGCGATCTCAGGCCAGGTGTAGATCACCCAAGGCACAGTGTCATGGTCGACAAACGAGGCCTGTCCGGCAATGTGCTCGGCCACCGCCATCCCTTCTTCTTGAGCCTTGTGCGCCAGCATTGGGCCGCGCACCACATCTCCAAGCGCGTAAACGTTCGGCACCCGGGTGCGGCAATACTCATCCACCGCGATGAACCCCTGGGGATCTGTTTCTATTGCGAGCGCCTGGATATTGAGATTTTCGGTATAGGGTTTGCGCCCTACGGCGACGATGACCTTATTTACCGTCATACTTTGCTCTTTGCCCTGGTGCTGGTAGTGCACCGTCACGCCTTGATCGGTGATTGCGGTCTTGTTTACGCGAGCGCCGAGTCTGATCGTGAGCCCTTGTTGGGTTAGCGCTTTAAACGCAACTCGTGCAATGTCGCGGTCGGCGCTGGGAAGAAAATCTTGCAGAGCTTCCAGCACGATCACCTCCGAGCCTAAGCGCCGCCACAGGCTGCCGAGCTCAAGCCCTACGACGCCGGCCCCGATCACGCCTAACCGTTTAGGCGCCTCGCTGAAACACAGCGCCTCGGTAGAATCGACGATGTGCTTTTGGTCTATCGGCGCCTGGGGAAGTGACGCAGGAACGGATCCGGTCGCGATAACGATATGGGCCGCGGAGACCGTCTGGTTCTCATCCTTGTCGTGGGGTGTGATCTCTACCTGTAGATTGCCTACCAACCGCGCATGGCCCTGCAGCCATTCCACTTTGTGCTTGCGGAACAGGGTCGCTATTCCTTGGGTCAAGGTTTGCACCACTTTGTTTTTACGCTGCATCATCACGCCTAGGTCATAGTGCGCATCGCCAACCTTAATGCCGTGAGCCTGCGCGTGGTGGGTGATGAACTCAAAATGGTGGGAGGAATCCAGCAAGGCCTTGGAAGGGATACATCCCACATTCAGGCACGTGCCTCCAAGCGCGGGTTTGTCATTCTCTGCGATCCATTCGTCCACCACCGCCGTGCGCAGGCCCAATTGCGCCGCACGGATCGCGGCCACGTAACCGCCCGGACCGGCGCCGATCACTACGACATCGAAAGAATGCATGAAGCGTCCGGTATGTTGTTCATTTTTTTCCGTTAGCGGCCTGCGACGGGTATGGGCAGCTCGAAAAATTCGAGGTGCGCGAGGTGCCGTCATTTTTTCTAAGTGCCCTTATTTCCCTCTGCTCCCGATCCCCAGCAACATCCGATTCGGGTCTTCGAGCTGTTCCTTGATCGTGACCAAGAACTGCACCGCGTGGCGTCCATCGATGAGGCGGTGGTCATAGGATAGCGCGAGATACATGATAGGACGGATCACGATCTCGCCGTTTTCTACCACGGGGCGTTCCGAGATCTTGTGCATGCCGAGGATCGCACTTTGCGGCGGATTTACGATCGGGGTAGAGAGCAACGAGCCGAAAACACCACCATTGGTTATGGTGAATGTCCCCCCGCTTAGCTCTTCGAGTGCCAGTGTCGATTCTTGGGCCTTCTGGCCAAACAAACGGATCTCCTGCTCTATTTCAGCAAAGCTCTTATGATCGGCCTCTCGCAACACCGGCACCACCAGTCCTCGCGGAGAGCTGACTGCGATCCCCAAGTCGTAATAGTCATGGTAGAGGATGTCTTCGCCGTCGATGGACGCGTTGAGCAGGGGAAAGCGCTTTAGCGCCTGCACCGACGTCTTCACAAAGAAGGACATGAATCCTAAGCGTACCCCGTGCTGCTGCTCGAAGGCGGCACCTAAATGCTGGCGCAGCGCCACCACGGCTTGCATATTGACCTCGTTGAAGGTGGTCAAAAGCGCGTTTTCGCGCTGCGCCGCCAACAGACGCTCGGCAATGCGTCGGCGCAGGCGGCTCATGGGCTCTCGGCGTTCACGGCCAGTTGGCTCTTCCTCGAGCTCTCGGCGCTCACGGCCGGCCGGCTGCTCTTCCTCGGGCTTGTTCGGGAGGGGTTCGGCGAGCGCTTGAGGGGCGGCGGGCGGCTGCGCCTGAAGGTAGCTTAGCACATCGTTCCTGGTGAGGCGCCCGCCCTTCCCGGAACTGGGGATCTCCTCCGGAGAGAGCTTGTGTTCGCTGAGGATCTTGCGTACCGAGGGGCTTAGTTTTGGCACCTCAGCCGTCGCTGGCGCAATGTCGGGAGCTTGCAAATGGGAGCTTTGGGTCTGGCGCTGTTCTTCCCGCTCGGCAGAAGCGCCATCGCTGTCGATCAGTGCCAGCACTTCCCCCGCCACGGCGGGCTCGCCCGTGCGTTTGCGTATTTCTTTCAGTACCCCGCTCTCTGGGGACGGTACTTCCAAGGTGACCTTGTCCGTTTCCAGGTCCAGCAGATTTTCACCGCGGGTGACACGGTCGCCCGTCTGTTTATGCCACTCCAGCAAGGTGGCTTCCGAAACGGACTCGGCAAGCGGTGGCACCCTAAGCTCTATTAGCACGGTGGGGCTCCCGAGGCAAAGGTTTAAGCACGTTTCTGTTCCAGAACATCCGCGCGCGACAACAGCAAGGCATCGCCCACGATGCGTTGCTGCTGTTCTAAATGCTTGGCCAAGTATCCGACCGCTGGCGAGGCCGAATTCGGCCTCGCCGCGAGCAGCAGCATCTGGCCTTGCTCAAGACAGCCAAACAGATGCAGGTGAGATAGAAGGTAGCTCCATGCGCCCTGATTGCGCGGCTCCTCCTGCACCCAAACCACGTCTTTGGCGTTCGGATACCGGCGCAGCAAGGCTTCGACCTCAGGCTTAGGAAAGGGGTAAAGCTGTTCCAGCCGTAAAATGGCGATGTCCTGGATACGGTTCGCACGGCGTGTTTCCAGGAGATCGTAGTAGACCTTGCCGCTGCAGAAGAGCACGCGGATCACGGAATGCGGGTCAATGGGGTCAATGGGGTCGATGTCATCGATCACCAGCCGATATCCTTCGTCGCACACCTGTTCCAGGCTTGAGGTTGAAAGCTTATGCCGCAGCAGGCTCTTCGGGGTCATCACAACCAGGGGCTTGCGATAGGGTCTGAGCACCTGCCGTCGCAGCAGGTGAAACATCTGAGCCGGCGTGCTCGGAATGCACACTTGCATATTGTCTTCGGCGCACAGTTGCAGGTAGCGTTCCAGGCGTGCCGAGGAATGTTCGGGTCCCTGGCCATCGTAACCGTGCGGAAGGAACATCACCAGCCCGCAATAGCGTCTCCATTTCGCCTCGCAGGAACTGATGAATTGGTCGATCACCACTTGCGCGTTGTTGCCGAAGTCACCGAATTGGGCTTCCCAGATGACCAGGGCATTGGGTTCTGAGCTGCTGTACCCGTACTCGAATGCGAGCACCGCTTCTTCGGACAGAATGGAATTAATGACTAAGAACTGAGCTTGGTCCTCTGCGATGTGCTGCAGCGGGAGGTAGGTGTTGCCGTTAGCGGAGTCGTGCAACACCGCGTGGCGGTGAAAAAAGGTACCGCGGGCGCTGTCCTGGCCCGATATGCGCACCGGGTGGCCTTCTTCCACCAAGCTGGCATAGGCCAGGGTCTCTGCAAATCCCCAGTCCAGGGGATGTTCTCCCCGACCCATGGCGCGGCGGTTTTCGATGATACGGCTAACGCTGGGGTGCAAAGTAAACCCCTCGGGCAGGCTGGTGAAGCGCTCACCCAGGTGCTGCACCCGCTCGCGCTCTAAGCTCGTGGCTGAAAGGGCTCGCCAGTCGGTCCCTTTAAACGGATCAAAATCGATGCGGTATTCATCCGTTACCTCATCCGGGGCTTCCTTCACTACGGCTTGGCCGCGTTCGAGAGCCGCTAGGTAATCCTCTTCCATCGCGTGTACTTCGCTCGCCGAAACGACACCCTCCCGGATAAGACTCTCGGAGTAGAGCTTCTGAATCCCCGGACGCTGCCTGATGCGTTGGTACATGAGCGGTTGGGTAGCGGCGGGCTCGTCGGCTTCGCTGTGACCGTGGCGGCGATAGCAGACCAAGTCGATAACGATATCGTGGTTGAACTCCATCCGATAATCCAGCGCGAGTTGGCCTACGAATACCAAGGCCTCCGGATCGTCACCGTTGACGTGGAAGATGGGCGCCTGCACCATCTTGGCTACGTCCGAACAGTAGAGTGTCGAGCGGGAATCGAGCGGGTCACTGGTAGTAAAGCCAATCTGATTGTTGACGATGATGTGAATGGTGCCGCCCGTCGAATAACCGCGGGTCTGAGAAAGGCTAAAGGTTTCCATGACCACGCCTTGACCGGAAAAAGCGGCGTCACCATGGAGGACGATAGGCAATACTAGGTCGCGGCTGAGGTCTTCGCGTCGCTCTTGGCGAGCCCTCACGGAGCCTTCGACCACCGGATCGATGATCTCTAAATGGGAAGGATTGAACGCCAAGGTAAGGTGGATCGGGCCGCTTGAGGTTTCGATGTTTGACGAGTAACCCAGATGGTACTTGACGTCTCCAGAGCCCAAGCTATTGTTTTTCCCCTCGAATTCTTGGAATAACTCGGCGGGTCGCTTACCTACCGTATTCACCAGCACATTTATCCGCCCGCGGTGCGCCATTCCGATCACTACTTCGCGCACGGAGTAATCCCCCGCATGTTGTACCAACTCGTCCAACAGCGGGATGAGGCTTTCCCCGCCTTCCAAGGAGAACCGCTTCTGGCCCACATATTTGCTATGTAGGTACTCTTCCAGCTTACTGGCCGCGATGATTCCACGGAGAATGTGTCGGCGCTTATCCGGATTAAAATCGGGAGTCGCTTGATTCAATTCCAGGCGTTGCTGCAGCCAGCGTTTTTGTGCCGTTTCATTAATATGCATGTATTCGGCACCGATGCTCCGGCAATACGTCTGTCGAAGGGCCTTGAGGATATCGCTCAGCGTAGCTTCGGGAGGACCGTACAGGGAGCCGGTGTTAAAAACGCAATCGCTGTCGTCAGTTCTTAAGCCGTGAAAGGCCGGGTCAAGCTCCGCCACATCGGGGCGCACATACTGGCGCAATGGATCCAGATCGGCTTGCCTGTGGCCGCGGAAACGATAGGCGTTAATTAGTTGCAGCACCGCAACCTGCTTGCGCGCGCTGACGCTTAAGGAATCCGGGGAGACGGCGGATCGACCGGAGTGCAGAACTTTGCGGTCAGGCTGAGTTTCCTGCTGGATCTGCTCGAAGTAAGCTCTCCAGGATCCTGCTACTGAGCCTGGATCCAAGCGGTAGGTGTGATACAGCTCATCCATGTAGGCGGCGTTGTCGCTGTGCAATCCAGCCGTGGGGTAAATTTTCATCGCAATCGGTTAGCCTAACGGTTCAGTGGAAACACGCCCCCTCTGCTAAGTTCGCGTAAAGCGATTCGCAGCGATGATAAAACCTATTGAACAATATAACTTATATCTCTGTGATCGGTTCGCGGATGACACCTCAGGTACGCACGCGGATCAGACCTCGCTTGCTGCGACGCCGCAACGGAATGTATGCTAGACCAAACACCGGCAAATATCGAGAGAATTGTGACTAAAGGATAAACGAGAATAACCTCTTTTTTGAAGATTGGGCGAGCAGTATATGAGCAAAGACACAGTCACCATCGTGGACAATCGCAGCGGTAGTTCAATCGAATGTCCCGTCTATCGAGGGACCGCGGGAGCGCCGGTGATCGATACCCGAGATCTGTACAAAAAGCTTGGGATGTTTACCTTCGACCCGGGCTATCTCACGACAGCGAGTTGCCGCAGCGCCATCACCTACCTCGATGGCGAAAAGGGGATCTTGATGCACCGCGGCTACCCGATTGAACAGTTAGCCGAACATGGCTCCTACCTGGAGGTGTGTTACTTGCTGATCTACGGAGAGTTACCTGCACGGGCCCAAATACAGCAGTTCGAGAACTCGGTCAAGCAGCAGTGCATGGTGCACGAGCATTTGATCAAGTTCTACGGAGGCTACCGCTATGATGCGCATCCCATGTCCATCATGGTGGGTGTAACGGGGGCGATGGCCTCCTATTACCACGAAGTGATCGACATCTTTGACCAGGAACACCGCCAGCTTACGGCCCAAATGGTGATCGGCAAGATGCCGAATATCGCTTCGAAATGCTACAAATACGGTCTGGGCGAGCCGTTCGTATACCCCGATAATTCACTGGGCTACATGGAAAATTTTATGAACATGATGTTTGCGCGGCCAAGCGAGCCCTACGAGCCCCACCCTAAGGCCGTGCGCGCATTGGAGTTATTGGCGATCCTGCATGCCGACCACGAGCAGAACGCGAGCACCTCTACGGTGCGTTTAGCGGGGAGCGCGGAGACCAACCCCTTCGCATGCATTTCTGCCGGGTGCGCTACGCTATGGGGCCGCTCCCATGGCGGCGCCAACGAAGCCGTGATCCTGATGCTGGAGGAAATCGGGGACTCGAAGAACATAAAAACCTATGTCGATCGAGCCAAAGACAAGAATGACCCCTTCCGCCTCATGGGCTTCGGTCATCGCGTGTACAAGAACGTCGACCCGCGTGCCACGATAATCCGCCAGGCCTGTCACGATGTCTTGGATGAGATGGGCACCGGGGCTGAGGAACCGCTTTTTGAAATCGCCATGGAGCTGGAGCGCCTCGCCCTCGAAGACCAGTATTTCATCGAGCGCAAGCTCTATCCAAACGTTGATTTTTATTCCGGAATTATTCTTAAGGCGCTTGGGATCCCCACCCGCATGTTCACCGTCATGTTTGCGCTCGCCCGATCCGCCGGGTGGATAGCGCAGTGGATGGAGATGATCACGGATCAAGATTTCCGCATTGGTCGGCCGCGTCAGCTTTACATTGGGTCCGAGCGCAGAGAATACGTACCGTTAGACCAAAGATGACATGCTAAACGAGCAAGGGGAGAAGAGCAGCCAATGAAACAAGCCGCGCAGGTGACCGTTACGGGGGCCGCTGGTCAGATCGCTTATTCGTTGTTGTTTCGGATCGCCGCCGGCGAGATGCTGGGGAGCGATCAGCCGGTTGTGCTACGCTGCCTGGAGATCACGCCGGCGATTAAAGCGTTGCAGGGCGTGGTGATGGAAGTGGAGGATTGCGCATTCCCGCTGGTGGTGGATATCGTGGTCACGGATGACCCCAAAGTAGCCTTCGATGGCGCACAGTATGCACTATTGGTTGGGGCAAGGCCGCGCGGTCCCGGAATGGAGCGCGGTGATTTGCTCGCCGCTAACGCCGGGATTTTCAAGGTGCAAGGCAGGGCGCTGAACGAGCGAGCCAGCCGCGATGTCAAGGTCGTGGTGGTCGGTAACCCGGCAAACACCAACGCCCTCACTGCCCTCAACAGCGCTCCCGATCTGTCGCCCTGGCAGTTTTCCGCCCTCACCCGCCTAGATCACAATCGCGCGCTGGCGCAATTAGCCAAAAAGGCGGGGGCAAGCATCGGCGAAATTAAAAAGGTTTGCATTTGGGGCAACCATTCCACCACCCAATATCCCGATCTCAGCCACGCCACCGTCAAAGGCCAACCCGCCAAATCCTTAGTCACCCAGGACTGGCTTGAAGGAGAATATATTCCCCGCGTCGCCAAGCGCGGTGCCGAGATCATCGACGCCCGCGGCGCATCCAGCGCCGCGTCGGCAGCAAATGCCGCCATCGAGCACATTCGGGACTGGGCGCGGGGAACGGCGCCGGATGACTGGACCAGCATGGCCGTGGCGAGCGACGGCAGTTATGGGATCCCCGAAGGACTGGTGTTTTCCTACCCGGTGACAGCCCAGGATGGCGGGTATCAAATCGTGCAGGGACTTACCATCGACGCCTTCAGTCAGTCCCGGTTGGATAGGACGCGGGAAGAGCTTGAACAGGAGCGAGACGCGGTTCGGGCTTTACTCGATTGATGCCCGTAGCACTGGCCCCGATTGCGTAGTGATTGATGTGTCGACCGGGATCAGAAATAATATTCGGTTCAAGGTGTGTGAAGGCTCCTACGATGATTGACTCAGACGGATACAGGGCCAACGTAGGCATTATCCTGAGCAATCAGGATAGCCAAGTGTTTTGGGCTCGACGTTTCGGGATGGACGCGTGGCAGTTTCCGCAAGGGGGAATAAGACGCAGTGAAACCCCGGAACTGGCTATGTATCGGGAGCTGAAAGAGGAAGTGGGCTTGCTCCCCGGTCACGTGCGGGTGATTGGCTATACTAAGCACTGGCTGCGCTACCGCTTGCCGGACCAATTCGTCCGTTATGACAAGAAACCCGTATGTGTGGGACAGAAGCAGATCTGGTATCTGCTGCGCTTCCTAGGCGAGGATGACGACGTCTTCCTGGGCGCATCGGAGCGGCCTGAATTTGACGGCTGGCAATGGGTTGGCTATTGGCAGCCGCTGAAAGGCGTCGTCCGGTTCAAGCGTGAGGTGTACCACCAGGTGTTGAGCGAATTCGCGCCTTTGGCCCTGCCGGGTGACGGACGCGATCGCTACCCGCTTGCCAAGCGCGCCTGCCGTTCAGTCAACATATCGGGCTGACTCTAGCCGCCAGCCTTGATCTTGGCCGTCGACCCGATCGCAACCCAAAGGACTCGTTTGGCCCGCTGGTCCTAGGGGGCCGGCCGTGAAGCTGGGCTGAGGCTTGCCGGCGACATAGCGAACCAGGCGATAGCGGATAGTCTTTGAGAGATGATTATTCTTGATCGACTGGAGCCGGCCTCCTGCGCTTAGGATAGTGCACTTGCCGTCTAAATTGGCGACGAATTCCAGATAGGATCGGGGATCGCCGCTTGCTAGCGCTCCATCCTCGGTGGCAGATCCGATCACTGTCCCGGCAGCAGAAACATAAGCACATAAAAATAATAAGCTATATAACTTAGACAAGACGAAGGCCCCCACATCCGATTATAGGACTTAGCCCCGCAGCCAAGCGGCCGCGCGCTTCGCGAAGTAGGTCAATACGGCATCGGCGCCGGCCCGCTTGCAGGCGACGAGGGATTCCAGCACCGCCGCCCGTTCCTCAAGCCACCCCTGGCGTGCTGCCGCCATGATCATCGCGTATTCGCCGCTCACCTGATAGACCAGGGTGGGCATACGGAACGCTTGCTTGACGCGCCACACGACATCCAAATAGGGCATTCCGGGTTTGACCATGACCATGTCCGCGCCTTCTTGTATGTCTAAGGCAACTTCCCGTAACGCCTCGTCCCCGTTGGCGGGATCCATCTGGTAGCCGTATTTGTCGCTGCGGCCGAGACTCGCGGCGGAGCCTACGGCGTCGCGAAAGGGGCCGTAGAAATGGGACGCGTATTTGGCCGAATAGGCGAGGATCTGGGTGTTGACATAGCCATGGGCTTCTAAGGCCTGGCGGATCTGGCCGATGCGTCCGTCCATCATATCCGAAGGAGCGACGACGTCGGCGCCTGCGGCGGCATGAGAAAGCGCCTGCTTGACCAGCACCTCCACGGTCTCGTCGTTGACCACATATCCGCTGTCATCGACCAGGCCGTCCTGGCCGTGGGTGGTGAACGGATCCAGCGCGACGTCGGTTATGACGCCTAAGGTGGGGTAGGCCATCTTTACGGCGCGCACCGTGCGCTGAACTAAGCCCTGCGGATTGTAAGCCTCCTCGGCCTCGGTGCTCTTGGAGCCTGGAGCGACACAGGGGAAGATGGCAATAGCGGGGATCCCAAGCTCGACAAGCTCGCCCGCTTCGTGTAGCAACTCATCGATGCTTAGGCGCTCTATACCAGGCATAGAGGAAATTGCCTCTCTGCGTGCCGCGCCTTCGGTTACGAACACGGGATAAACTAAGTCATCGACCGTTAGTACGGATCCCCGCATCAAGCGGCGGGAGAACTCGCGGCGGCGCATACGTCGCGGGCGATAGCTGGGATACGAACTGAGGAAGGCGATACTCATACCGAGATCTTATAATGCTTGAGCTCATGCTCCAACACGAGAACACGTTGCGCTTGGGTGCGTTTTTGTGCCTCGCTACCGTCATGGGAATATGGGAGCGAAAGGCACCATGCCGTTCGCTCAATCCGGCACCGGGGATACGCTGGCCTGCTAATCTGGGCTTATTGTTGGTAGACCTACTGGTATTGCGGCTGCTGTTCCCGGTAGCAGCGGTCGCTGTGGCTGGCTTAGCGGCCGCAGAGGGTTGGGGGTTGTTCAATCGCATCGGAGTACCGGGTTGGGCCGCGTTGCTCGCCTGCGTGGTGGCTTTGGATCTGATCATTTACCTGCAACACCTCATGTTCCATAAAGCGTCTTGGCTATGGCGGGTGCATAGGGTTCACCATACGGATCCCGATTTCGATTTTACCACGGGGGTGCGCTTCCATCCGCTCGAGATCGCGCTTTCGATGGTGATTAAAATGATCGCGGTGGTGTTGCTGGGCGCACCTGTGCTCGCGGTTATCACCTTTGAGCTGATGTTGAACCTAAGCGCCGTTTTTAATCATAGCAACGCGCAGATTCCGGGCCGGGTCGATGGGTGGCTGCGGCTTACGATCGTGACGCCGGACATGCACCGGGTTCATCACTCCATCAAGGGGCACGAGCTAAATAGCAATTTCGGCTCTTTCCTGCCATGGTGGGATCGACTGTTTCACACCTACCGTGCGCAGCCCGAGGGCGGACACCGCAACATGCGGATCGGGCTGCTCGGCTTCAGCCAAGAACGAGTTACCGGGTTTTGGCGATTGCTGTCACAGCCTTTCGAGCACGCGAAATAGTCAGCAGGCTATCGCTTCAAGTAACCGGCGCGCCGCTGTTTGGCTTCGAGTGCCTCGGCGCCCCGGCCGAGCTTCGCGAGCAGCACACGCTTGAGCTTGGCGAGCTGGTGACCGGACCTGGACCCGTGCTGGGTCTTTTCGTCGATGGCTATGCCTCGCTCGACCCAGGCCAGGGGCGATTCCCTACGGTGTCTACGATTTGGGCGCTAAGGGCTATTTACTTGACTGGACTGACCACAAGGTGTAGTGGTTAGGGGGTGGAAGACTATCCCGGCACCCTTTCGCAGTTCGAGGAGCGGTTCGACACTGAGGCGGCGTGCCGAGCGTACTTGGCAC
>JBOHHR010000377.1:0-11248 GCA_050725475.1 Gammaproteobacteria bacterium
ATCTACCGCCTCCAAACATGGAAACCAGCAGATAGTGTCTCAGTCAGTCAAGCAGAAACATAGATGGGGTCTATAGAGCGCTTACAATCTTTCTTGACCAGCCCGCCCATCCCACATACACTAAAAAATAATAGCTCTGTCTAAAATCTTACCCCATGAATCGACGCCGCCCGAAACGATGGCTTAGCCTATGGCTCATCGTCGCAATGCTGGGACATTTTGGTCTTGCGGTCGGCGAGGCGCCGGCCTTTGTCCTTTGCTTTGGGGCGGATGGCCATGTGGCGGTAGAGCGCACCGGTCACGACCATCGTTCTGAGGCGGGACCCGAGCTACAGAAAGCACCCTTATCCGAGGTTGCCGCCTCTACTACAAAGGCCAGAGCTCCTTGCATAGACATCCCCGTGGTCAGCGAAGACCATGGGGCGCACAAACCACTGATCGACTCGAAAGGTCATTCACCGGATTGCAAGGTTCTCGTACCGGCTGCGCTCATCATCGCATTGATCCCTTGCGAAGAAACCGCCGGCCAAGCGATTTTCTTCCCCGATCCGCCGGTCGTCGATCCCCGACTGCCTACCCTGCGTAGCGTCATTCTTCTGATCTAGCTCTCCGTAGCTGTTGCGCCCGCGTGCGGTGCAGGAGTTGTCGTGCGTAGATCTGCCGCACGGCGATTGTGTTCCTCGGCTACGGAGATCTGTCTCTTGTCCAGAAAACTTGCAATGTGTATCGGGTTCGCGTTGGCCATGGCTTCTACCAGCTGGGCCGTTCACAGCGCCGGTCCCGCGGTTTCAGACCTCGGTCCCACAGGTAAAAATACCTCAGCCTATCGGGTTCCCCTTGCCTCTACCGAGGACCGGGCCGAACCCGTCCCTGAACCTACCGGGGACCTCACCCTACGAGAGGCTTTAACGCTCGCTTTGAAGGGCAACGCGGAGCTCGCGGCCTTCGTCAAGGAGATCCGTGCCCGTGAAGGGGCCGTGCGGCAGGCCGGGCTGCTTCCCAACCCTGTCTTAGGGCTCTCCTCGGCTAATCTCGGCAACTCCGTGCTGCAGGACTTCGACGGTCCCCAGACTAACCTTAGCCTCTCCCAGCTCGTCCTGCTTGGGGGCAAACGGGCGCGGGCCATCCAGGCGGCGGAGCTCGATCGGACGCTGGGCGCGTGGGACTACGAGGTCAAGCGTCTGGACGTGCTCACCCAGACGGCCCAGGCTTTTGTGGAGGTGCTAAGAGCCCAACAGGCGCTAACCCTGGTCACGGATCTGGCGGCCCTCGCCGAGCGGGTGGTGGCGGTGGTCTCGGCGCGGGTGCGAGCCGGCAAGGTCTCGCCGGTCGAGGAGACTAGGGCGCGGGTGACGCTTGCCTCGGTGCAAATCGAACGGGCACGCGCAACCCGAGAGCTCGAGGCGGAGCGAGCGCGCCTGGCGGCCAGTTGGGGCAGTAAGACCCCGCGATTTAAGGCGGCCAGAGGTGAGCTGGAACCAGTCTCCCCCATCCCAAGCTTGCAGGCGTTAGAGCAACGCCTAGAGCAGAATCCGGACCTCGCCCGCTGGGCCACCGAGCTTGCCCAGCGTCAGGCCAGCATTGACTTGGAACAAAGCCGGGCTTTTCCCGACCTCACAGTGAGCCTCGGTGTCACGGAGTACCACGACACGGACGATAGTGCCGTGACCGCTGGGATCTCCGTCCCCATTCCTATTTTCAACCGCAACCAAGGCAGCATCCAGACCGCCGAGCAGCGCCTTACCAAGGCCATTGACGAGCGCCGCGCCGTCGCGGTAGAGGTCCACGCGGCCTTGAGCGCTGCCTATCAGCGGCTGGCCGCCGCCCATATCGAGGTCGCGACCTTGAAGCAGCAGGTTCTGCCCGGTGCCCAGAGCGCGTTTGACGCGGCCAATCAGGGTTATCGCCTGGGCAAGTTCGGCTTTTTGGATGTCCTGGATGCGCAACGCACCCTGTTTGCATCGAAGGCGCAATACCTGCGCGCGCTCTCGGACTATCACAAGGCGGTCGTGGAGGTCGAACGTCTAATCGGAGAGCGGTTGGGAACTGCTGTGGGGAAACAGGAGGAGTCACGATGAAGGGTAGAGATCTATGGGCCATCCTTGCCGTGATCCTGGTGGCGATCGCTTTGGCCTTCTTTATCTTGCGTGCGAGCCCGCCGAGTCCGGAAGACGGAGAGGAGCCCGAAGGCCGTGGGGGCGAGGAAGAGCCTGTGGCCAAGGGTCCTCACGGAGGGCGGATGTTGGCGCGAGACGACTTTCAACTCGAGCTTACGATCTATGAGCGGGGCGTCCCACCGCAATTCCGGGTGTATGCCTACGAGCAAGGAAAATCGTTAAACCCTGAAGAGGTGCGGTTGACCATCGAATTACACCGGCTGGGGGGGAAGACGGAGCTCATCTACTTCCAAAAAGAGAGCGACTATCTGCGCGGCGATCAAGTTATCGAGAAGCCGCACTCATTCGATGTGAAGATCAGCGCGATGCGCGACGGCCGCCCCTATCAATGGGAGTTCTCGCAGGTGGAAGGACGGGTTGCGCTCTCCCCGGAAGCCGTGAAAAGCGCGCGGATCGAGGTGAAGACTGCGGGGCCCGCCCCCATCCGCACCCTCCTCACGCTCCCTGGACAGATCGCCATCAATCAGTACCGATTGTCCCACGTGGTGCCGCGGGTCGCCGGGGTGGTTAGGACCGTGCACAAGAAGCTCAATGATGCGGTGAAACAGGGCGAGGTGATCGCGGTGTTGGCAAGCCGAGAGCTCGCCGATCTGAAGGGCCAGTACTCCACGTCCATCAAGATTCTGGAGCTTGCCCGGGCGACCTTCGCGCGGGAAAAGCGCCTGTGGGAGGAGCAGATCTCGGCCGAGCAGGATTATTTGACCGCGCGCAAGGAATTAGCGGAAGCGGAGATCGGGGTTGAGACCGCCGCGCAAAGACTGCTTGCCCTGGGGCTTTCCCAGGCAGATCTCCGTACCATCTCCCGCCGCCGCGGCCAAGACCTCGCCCAATATGTGCTGCGCGCCCCCTTTGATGGCGTGGTCATCGAAAGGCATATGACGCTTGGCGAGGCCGTTAAGGACGACGACACGGTTTTCATCATCGCGGATCTGTCCAGCGTCTGGGGTGAGATCACCGTCTATGCCAAGGATCTGGATGTGGTCCGGCTGGGCCAGAGGGTAACCGTGAAGTCGAGCGCGCTGGGCCTGACGGCGAGCGGCACCGTGTCTTACCTCGGTCCCATAGTCGGCGAACAGACCCGATCGGCGCAAGCGCGTGTGGACATCCCGAACCCGGACGGGCGCTGGCGCCCGGGATTGTTCGTAACGGTGGAGGTGGTGCAAGAAGAAGTCACGGTGCCGGTGGCGGTCGCGGCCGAGGCGATCCAGACCTACCGGGATGAACCGGTGGTGTTTGGGCAATACGGTGATGTCTTCGAGATCCGGCCCTTAGAGGTGGGGCGCAGTGACCGGCAGAGGGTGGAAGTGATTAAGGGGCTCTCGGCCGGTGAGCGCTATGCCGCACGCGGGAGCTTCGTGCTCAAGGCCGAGCTCGGCAAGGCGGGCGCGACCCATGACCATTGAGGAGGCTAAAAAACATGTTTGAGCGCATCCTTAAGTTCTCCATCGAGCACAGCGTTATGGTGCTATTGGCCACCCTGGCGGTCGCGGTGCTCGGCGTCTACAACTTCCAGCGCTTGCCCATCGATGCGGTGCCCGACATCACCAACGTGCAGGTGCAGATCAACACCGAGGCCCCGGGCTATTCACCCTTAGAGGCCGAGCAGCGCATCACCTTTCCCGTTGAGACGGTGATGGCGGGCCTGCCCCGTCTCGAAGAGACCCGGTCGCTCTCAAGATACGGGCTCTCTCAGGTCACCGTGATCTTCGAGGACGGCACCGATATCTACTTCGCCCGCCAATTGGTCAGCCAGCGCCTGCAAGAGGCCCGAGGCGTGCTGCCTGCGGGGATAGAGCCTACGATGGGGCCAATTGCCACGGGCTTAGGCGAGATCTTCATGTGGACGGTGGAAGCGGAGCCGGGAGCCGTGAAACCCGATGGCACTCCCTATACGGCTACGGATCTCAGGACCCTCCAAGACTGGGTGGTAAAGCCGCAGCTTCGCACCGCCGCAGGGGTCACCGAGGTGAACACCATCGGAGGTTATGTCAAGCAATACCACGTGACCCCTTATCCCGACAAACTCATTGCCTACGGGCTTTCCTTCCAGGACATCCTGGCTGCACTCGCCCAAAACAACGCCAACGTGGGGGCCGGCTATATCGAGCACCGTGGAGAACAATATCTCATCCGCGTGCCGGGGCAGGTCACGACGCTCGAGGAGATCCGCAACATCATCGTCGGCAATTTCGAGGATGTGCCTATTTACATCAAGGACATGGCCGAGGTCCTGCTGGGAGAGGAGCTGCGCACCGGCGCCGCCACCCAGAATGGCCAAGAGGTGGTGCTCGGCACCGCCTTTATGCTCATGGGAGAAAACAGCCGCACCGTGGCACAAGCCGCGGCGGAAAAGCTCGAAGCCGTCAGCCGCACGCTGCCCGAAGGGGTGAGCGCCCGGACGAGCTATGACCGCACTGCATTGGTGGACAAGACCATCGCCACCGTCAGGAACAACCTGCTCGAAGGGGCGTTGCTCGTGGTCGCTGTTCTGTTTCTGTTTCTCGGAAATCTGCGGGCGGCGCTTATCACTGCGCTCGTCATCCCGTTCTCCATGCTGTTCACCATCACCGGGATGGTGGCCGAAGGGGTGAGCGCGAACCTCATGAGTTTAGGCGCCTTGGATTTCGGCATCATCGTCGATGGGGCTGTGGTGATCGTGGAGAACAGCATCCGCCACTTAGCCCAGGAACAACGTCGGCTCAAGCGCCCGCTCGCGCGCGCCGAGCGCTTTAAGGTCGTGTTTAACTCCTCCCAGGAGGCGCGCCGCGCGATCCTCTTCGGGCAGCTTATTATCATGGTGGTCTATGTGCCCATCTTCGCGCTGACCGGGATCGAGGGCAAGATGTTCCACCCCATGGCCTTTACCGTAGTCACGGCGCTTCTGGGGGCGCTCATCCTCTCCATCACCTTTGTGCCGGCCGCGGTCGCGCTCTTTGTGAGCGGCAGGGTGTCGGAGAAGGAAAACCCCATCATGCGACTCGCGAGGCGCGGGTACCTGCCGGCGCTGAATACGGCCCTGGGCAAGCCGGCGCTGGTGGTCACGATTGCGGTTGTGATCATCGTCTTGAGCGTGCTCCTGGCGACGCGCATGGGGACCGAGTTCGTGCCGAGCCTCGACGAGGGTGACATCGCCCTGCACGCCATCCGCATCCCCGGCACCAGCCTCTCCCAGTCGATCGAGATGCAAGACGTCCTGGAGCAACGGATCAAGGAATTCCCCGAAGTGGAGCGGGTCTTCGCCAAGATCGGCACCCCGGAGATCGCCACCGACCCGATGCCCCCGAGCGTGTCTGATAACTTTGTGATGCTGAAGGACCGCTCCGAGTGGCCCGATCCCGCCCGCCCGAAGCTCGATCTCGTGCGCGCGCTCGAGGAGGCTGTGGCGAAGATCCCGGGCAACAATTACGAATTCACCCAGCCCATCAAGATGCGCTTCAACGAGCTTATCGCCGGGGTGCGGGCGGATGTGGCGGTCAAGGTCTTCGGGGACGATATGGATCTCTTGCTCGAGACCGGCGAGGCCATCGCCGAGGTCTTGGAAACGGTCCCGGGGGCCGCCGATGTACGGGTCGAGCAGGTCACCGGCCTTCCGGTCGTGACCGTGCGGGTCGACCGGGAGGCGGCGGCCCGCTACGGGCTCAATGTGGCCGATATTCAAGAGGTGGTCGAGATCGCCATGGGGGGTAAGGAGGTCGGGCAGGTCTTCGAGGGCGACCGCCGCTTTGCGCTCCTGGTGCGCCTGCCGGAAGCCTTGCGTGGCGATCTCGAGGCGCTCGAGCGCCTTCCCATCCCGCTGCCCGAGCACAGGGGAGGGAATGGCCTGCGCGGCGCCTCGGAGACGCCGGGGCCGAGCTATCTCCCGCTCGGCACGGTCGCAGAGGTCCAGGTCGCACTGGGGCCCAATCAGGTGAGCCGTGAAAACGGCAAGCGCCGGGTGGTGGTGACGGCCAACGTGCGCGGCCGCGACCTCGGCTCCTTCGTCACCGAAGCCGAGGCCGGGATCCAGGAAAAGGTCACCATCCCCGCGGGTTATTGGATCACCTGGGGCGGGCAGTTCGAGCATCTGATCGCGGCCGCGAAAAGGCTCCAGATCGTCGTGCCCGTGGCGTTGCTGCTTATCTTCATGTTTCTCTACAGCACTTTCGGCAACCTCAAGGAGGGTCTTTTGGTGTTCACCGGCGTACCGTTTGCGCTGACCGGTGGCGTGCTGGGTCTCTGGCTGCGCGATATTCCGCTTTCCATCTCTGCAGGCGTAGGCTTCATCGCCCTCTCCGGGGTCGCGGTACTGAATGGGCTGGTCATGGTCACCTTCATCCGCAAGCTGCGCGAGGAAGGTCGACCTTTGGAGGAGGCTGTCCGCGAAGGAGCCTTGACCAGACTGCGGCCCGTGTTGATGACCGCCCTGGTCGCCTCCTTGGGATTTCTGCCCATGGCCTTGGCCACCAGTACCGGAGCGGAGGTGCAGCGCCCGCTTGCGACCGTCGTGATCGGCGGGATCATCTCTTCCACCCTGCTAACCCTGCTGGTTCTCCCGGTGCTGTATCGCTTATTCGAACGCCATCCCGCCGTAAGGGGAGGCTGAACAGTAAGACGTCGAACAGGGGGGAGCAAGCCATGAATAAGCCGAGCAAATGGTTAACGGTAGGCGTAATGGACGCCCATTACCCCAGCGACGCGGTCATCCGCGTGGTACTGGATAAGTGAGACGATCGCCCGGGAGGTCAGGAAGGCAACTACCTTGTCCGCGTTCGCCACAACATCTTCGGTTGTATTGTAAAAGGACACGCCCCCGTTACCCTTGTTCACCACAATAGCGAAGATGACATCGCCAAATGGCCATCGGCGCTCGTAGCTTTGGTCAAGGTTACGACTTCCCATCCTCGGTGCAACGAGCGGATAATCCGAACGAGGAACGCCTAATGCGTAGAAATACGCGGCACCGAAGCCCTCGAAACAAGGATATGAGTATTTTTTTACTGACTCGAGAAGAAGCCCGCTTCCGACATTGCCCCCTGAACGCCGATCGGTTTCACTCGAAGCGGAGTCATGGATACGTATTTTTCAGAGTCGTTGCACAAGCGCACCCGGCACACACCCTGGTGCGTGTTCGAGAACAAGGAGCGGTTAACCCTGGCCCGTGGGAAATATCAGCTCGGTTGCCCCGGTTGAAATTGGGCGATTCTTAGCGGTGAAAGAGATGACGAGACAAGGCCTCCCCCGCACCGTCGTCGCCCTCGGGTTCGTGAGCCTGTTCATGGACACCTCCTCGGAGATGATCCACAGCCTACTGCCGGTGTTCCTCGTCTCCGTGCTCGGTGCGAGTGCGTTCTCGGTCGGCGTCATCGAAGGTATCGCCGAGGGCGCGACAGCGGCCGTCAAGATGCTCGCCGGCGCCGTGAGCGACAGGATCGGCCAGCGGAAACCGCTGTTGGTTCTCGGCTACGGATTGGCCGCACTCAGCAAGCCGCTGTTCCCGCTTGCGACTGGCATAGGAATGGTGTTTGCCGCGCGCCTGGTCGACCGGATCGGCAAGGGCATCCGGGGGGCGCCGCGCGATGCGCTGGTTGCCGACATCACGCCGCCCGCGCTCCGCGGTACGGCCTATGGCCTGCGCCAATCCCTAGATACCGTGGGGGCGTTCCTCGGCCCGGCGTTAGCACTTGCATTCATGGCCGCGAGCGGTGAGGACTACCGCCTGGTGTTCTGGATCGCCGTACTCCCGGCGATTGTCTCGGTCGCAGTCCTCCTCCTCGCCGTGCGGGAGCCTGAGATCTCGCACACCGAGACATCGCGACGCTTCTCCATCTGCAAACAGGAGATCGGGCGGCTTGAACGCCGCTACTGGCTCGTCGTCGCTTTCGCCGCGGTGCTCACGCTCGCACGCTTCAGCGAGGCGTTCCTGCTCCTGCGTGCCGCGGACGTGGGGCTTTCCGCGACCCTCGTACCGGTCATCCTTCTGATCATGAACGTGGTCTACGCCGCGAGCGCCTATCCGTTCGGCCGCATGTCGGACCGGGGCGGCCGTCGGCTTCTGCTCGCCGTCGGCATTGGCTTCCTGATCGCGGCGGACCTACTGCTCGCGGCGGCGGACACGATCGGCCTGGTTGCCATCGCAGCGGTATTCTGGGGCCTGCATATGGCCGCCACCCAGGGCCTGCTCGCGACCCTCGTGGCGGCGGCCGCGCCCCCGAACCTGCGTGGCACCGCGTTTGGCATATTCAATTTGGTCATGGCCGGCGCGCTGTTCGCCGCGAGCATGGTAGCGGGGGGCCTCTGGAGCGCGGTCGGACCGGCGATGACGTTCACCGCTGGGGCGGCGTTTTCGGCCATGGCACTTATTGGGTTACTGGTAATGCGCGCACCCGCACTGCGATGATCACGACAAAGGGAAGGGGGCAGGTACAATCGAAGATGACTTCCCATACGGCGGGGATGGTGCCCGCAAAGCCTTGGGGTTCATCGACCACCACGTGGGCCAGGCCGTTTTCGCCTTCGAACGCGAGCACCTCTGCGCGATGTCGCTCCTCAAGCCAGGTCTTGTTCCGGAACTCCACCGCGATCGAGGATCGGGGAAGCTTCTCGGCGCATTCCAGGACATGCGCAAGGTTTGTCCTTCCGAACACAAACCAGGGCGGAAACTGAAACACCACTACCCCGAGTTTACCCGCCCGTCGCAGAGGATCCAGGCTCAGACGAAAGCGCCGCCACAGCTCCTCCCTGGCGTCTTGAGGCACATCGCGGTAGTAGATGTTCTTGTTGTGGATAGTTCCCAGCGCTTTACGGATGTCGGCCGGCAGGGCAGCCGGTGACGTCTGGTGTCCGGTGAAGAGGCGGAATGCCTTGATATCAAACACGAAGCCCTCGGGTGTGCGCTCGACCCATAACCTCGAGTTGTGCTCCGAGGGCATGCCGTAATAGGAGCTGTCGACTTCCACAATCGGAAATCGCGTGGCGTAGTAGCGCAGCCTCGCTTCTGAGGTCTTGGCGGCCCCTGGGTAGAACAGGCCAGAATCGACCAGTGTTTTGTCGGTCCAAGAGGTCGTGCCGATCAGAATATTGCGCATGTGCTGGGGGCATCTTGCTATTTGCCGCTGATCTTAGAGAGGTGGGCAGGCCCTGCGAGGGTCCGGACTAACTCCGAACGATAGAGCTGCACCGGATTTCAAATCAGTCACATTCCAATTTCCCTATCGGTTCAGTGTATCGGTTCGCTCCGTTTCGTGATCGGCTATTGCGGGATTCGCGGCATCCGGCCGGATCATCGAGTCGAGCGTCTTGTCGATGAAGGCCGCTTGTTCGCTGGAATCGATCTGCTTGCCCTCGGCCAGCCTTTGGGCCTGCTCGAACAGCGGCTCGAAAAGATTCGCTTGGTCGACCGGCGCTTTCAGGGTGATCCGGCCGGCGGCGGCGAAGCGCTGCTCCCAGGCTTTGCGCACTGCGTCCCAGAATAACTCCGTCCGCTCGAAGTATCGGTCTCCTGCGCTGAAATCGTAGTTCTTGATGCGGTCGTAGCGGGCGACTCCATATTCCCGGGCGAGGTAAGGCTGCGATGCAGGCAGCGCGCCGGGCGCCTTCGACACCGCTTTCAAATTGTTCTCTTCCTGTACCCAGCCGCGGGCCGTGATCGTGTGACGATTGGTGCCGATCAGCACATCGTAGTCCTGGCGCACGCTCCACTCGCGTCGCGGCAGAGGTCGCCAGGTCTCCCCGCTGATCCACGTTGAGACGCCGTCAGCATGTTGCCAGCGCCCAAAGCTCTCGTAGCGCGGCGAGTCGTCGACCTGGTACACCGCCTGCGTCCATGATCCGGCGGCATCGCCCTTGGGGATCGTGCGTTTTTGCCAAGTTTCCCGGCCGCGGTATTCGATCAGCGTGTCATCCTGATACGACCAGTCCTGCCGCCAATGTTTGGTGACGAACGGCTCGGTGACCTTGCCGTCTTTGCCGATGATCCGCATGACCAGCACATGCTGCAAGCTGATGAAGTTCCCGCGGTCCTTCCCGACATAGACGTACTCGGTGCCCCAGGATTGATAGGGACGCTCGCGGGTGGGCGTAGGCCTGAAATCCACGGTCTCCAGAAAGTCGAAGGTCACACGGTAGCCGCCCGCCAGGGCCAAAATGGCGCGGCGGTCGCGCTCGAAGGGCGTGAGGTCGGCCTCTTGCAACGCTTTCCAAGCGCTCGAAGGTTCCGTATCCAGCTCGACCTTGGGTCCCCGCGTCGTGCCCCCGCGAGGCGCAGAAGCCGGATCGCTCGAAAGCGGCCAGGAGAATGTGTACCGCTGAACAGGCTTGGCTTCATCTGCAGCCTGCACCGTCGCTAAAGCCGCCGCCAGCCCTGCGGCGCAGATCAGTCGCTCTCGAATCCTGGTCTTCATGGATGCAATCTCAATCTGGTGAAACGGATCTTTCGAAGCACGGTACTGCCTCTATTGCGTGGGTGCCGGCGAGTTGATTCTGCCACAACAATGCCGGTCGTTGCACGCTGCGCTGCGGCGGCTGGTGGGACGATGCGGCGCTGGCGGACGCGTTGGCCATCTGCGACGATCTCGCCGACATCGATCGATCGCCGCTCGCGGCAGATCCTAAAAAGCCGCGAGAATTTGTGGGTAGATCAGAATAGTTGACTAGAGGAGCATCCCGCTCCGATCTCGGAACTCCCCTTTCCTTCGGCAACCTATTTAAATAGTCAGGCAGACACGCTTTTGAGCAAAGAAGCTCTAGTTCAACCGTGTGGAGGGCACTCTGAAGCGAACACGCAAATTCACCCCGCTGGCGTTGGGTTTATCCCTTCTCGTCGGATTCGTGCTCACGCTGCCGGCGAAAGTGGCAACAGCTGGCTTTCTTGACCTTGTTGAGGACGAGCTCGACTTTTTTGAGAATGTGGCCGAGTTCGAGTTCATGCAGACCGAGCACGCCGAGCGCGAGCATCAGGAACGGGAACGCGGCACCGTCGTTCAGGCCGCCTTCGCCGGTCAGGCTGAAACGAAGCTGGTCGCGGTCCTTGATGTTTTCGACCTGCACGTCGGAGGCGAGCACCGGGTCGGTGGGTGCAAGGATCGATGCGAGCA
>JBOHHR010000378.1:0-3605 GCA_050725475.1 Gammaproteobacteria bacterium
GCCAACCACCCGAAGGCGATAAACACCATGATTCCGTCTTGCTCCAGCTCTGCCACGCACACGAAGAAGATCGCAAGCGCCGGCAGCAGGTTGTTCATCGGCAAGCCAAAGAACGGGATCGCCATCAGTAACCCACCCGCGATGATGGTCAGACCACACACCTTCTGCCCTTTGCGGCCGCTCACCCAGGCGCTCAACCTCGGTTTAGTGAACGTGCCGCACCAGCGCAGTACCTTTACGCAAATGCCGATCATGATTTCCCAAGTCTTCTTCCCAATCACGGTTTGGCGCACGCGGGCGGGGAGGAGCGGCGCCGGATGTCCCCGGAACAGCTGCCATCCGAGCGCAGCGAAGGTCAAGCCGCCGACAGTACCGAGGGGTCCGAGCGACACCGGCTGAAGAAAAGGCAGACTGAGCACGATGCAGGTAAAGCTATAGGCGGCTTCTTGCACGGAATCCAGCACTTCGCCCAGACTAAGCTCAGCGTGTTTCGCCCGCTCCGCGCAGGCCTGCAGTTTCTCGATCAGCACACGGTTACTGCTCATCGGGGATCCTGGAATAATCTAATGGGATGCCGGATCCGGTTGACGCCGGCCCGGAGGATGGGGTAGTTTCCAGCACTCCGTTACCATCCGTCAACCCCGAGCGCAGCCCACGGGCGAGCAACCTCTTAAGTGACCGCGCCCTTTCTACGAAAACGACGTGGTGAACGTCTGGATGCGGTTCGGGCGCGGTCGTGATCGAACGCGTTTCGGCCTTTTGGATCAACCTCTCCGTCAGAGTTGAGTTTGTTTAACTCCGCACCATAAGCCGCTCGATTTTAGGGCGTGGCTCCTGCTCCGCCCGCCAAAGGTCATAGGCGGACTGCATATTGAGCCACACCTCGGGACCCGTGCCGAGCCACGCTCCAAGACGCAATGCCATCTCCGCGCTGATCCAGGCTTTGCCATTGACTATCCTGGATAAAGCCGCTCGGGTGACGCCCAACGCCTTGGCCGCCTCGGTGACGGTAATGCCTGTATCCGCAAACACCCCATCCTTCAGCACTGCACCCGGATGGGGTGGATTAAACATGCGCGTCATAGTTTTCTTCCGATTAATGATAATCCTGGTAGTTCACCAATGCCGCGTCTTACCCTTCAAAGGCAAAGGTCAAACGCCAGTTTTTATCGATCCTGACTGCCCAATGACCGGCGAGCTCACCTTTGAGTGGATGCAGTTTCCAACCAAACCAGGGAAGTTCATCCCCTCCGGCCCGACGGCCGCATCCAAAGCGCCCAATTGAAGGCGCAGGCGGTGTTTGTGGTGAGGTTGAATTCCGGCCTTGCTTCCTGCTTTGAAGAAAGACTCGATCCCTTTGTGCTGGAAACTCTTGATCACGCCCTCAATGTATAGCGTAGCTATACGAAGGGCAACTGAGCTGCGGGCAAAAGTGAGGTAAACATTGCTTTGTGGATTGAGGTCATAAACCAGTCCGACCCGGGGGTCGCCGCCGGGTAATCCTTAGCGAAGGCGAACGAGCTGCTCGCGAAGTTATCTTCGACCTTGCGGGTCGTATGCACGGCGTGCACGCCGAGGACCACGGACAAGAACCCGTACAGGTAGTACTGATCATCGATGAAGATGCTGTAGTTGTAGGCGCTCGCTGATGATATTATCAGTCTAAAACCCAAAACGCACAAACGGAGGGTTTGTCGGTCACAGAGTCCGAGTATTCCGCTCTGTCTCGATCATCGCTGAGGGCGAAAGCGGATCGGCGTTCGTTCCCTGCTTTGCTTACACCCGCAGCCGAACCCGCAAACGGCGAAACCCCTCCGGATCGACGTTGTCGGGAGTCAGTAACAAAACACGCCGGCGTTTCTGACACAATTTGAAAACCAGCACCGTCAACTGCGGATGCACGAATGCCCCCGGCAACAATTCCCCTTTTTTCACTTCGCTGTTTGCCAATCGCACTAAAAAGGTGCCATCCGGCTTTAGCGTGATCGCCACGATGCCGGGAGCCAGAAAAAACACGTGTCGCCGCATCGCCAAGACGCCGCTCACCACAACCGCTGTGGCGAGCGTCGCCTTCAGAAGTAAGGCGAGCGGCTGCAGCACGACAACGATAAACGCGGCGAGGTGAATCAAGCAAAACGTGCAGGCTAAGATCGGAGAAAAATGAGGTTGCAGCATGATGGGGGCTTGAAAGGGCGAGCCGACCCCCGTGGGTGAACTGATATTCCCTTGGCTAAGCACCGTCCCCGAGATCGAAAAACTTGCAATGCTCCCCGCTAGAAAACATACTAGCACAGCGCAGCGGAGCTCGCCAGGCCCGCTTCCTCGGAAAACCGAAGGCCATAGAATAAGACAAGCGCTTCCAGCAGATCCTGTAGCAGGGTGCGAAAACGATGACACCGAAAGAATCGACGAAAACCGCTAGCGACGAGCAGCCAACGGGGGAACGGCACGAATCCGAGAAAAAAAAGCCGCGTGAAGTCGGCGGGCCCTCGGGACCCGATCCTACCCGCTACGGCGACTGGGAACGGCGCGGCCGGTGCATCGATTTTTGAGCGCGGCAGGGGAGCTTCGAGAGCCAAGCTCAATGCGGGCTTCCCCCTTAATCGGTGGTTAAAAAATGACGACGCGTCCTTTGTCCCCCCATTTGCAGATCTATAAGCTTCCGTTAGCCCCTTTGCTGTCTATCGCACATCGGCTCACGGGCGTATTTCTCACCCTGGGCACCGTGCTCCTCGCCTATTGGCTCATCGCGCTCGCGAGCGGCCCCGACGCGTTTGCCAAGGCCACAACAGCGCTCACGTCCTGGGGAGGCAAGATCGCGCTAATCGCGTGGTCATTCGCGCTGTTTTTCCACTTATTCAACGGCGTGAGGCACCTTTTCTGGGATGCTGGTTACGGCTTTGATCTTAAAACCGTTGATAACTCCGGTGTCGCCGTGTTACTGGCCACAGTGCTCGCTACCGCCGCCACATGGCTATTGGCTTCTGGAGCGTAGCCGCGATGGATCTGCGCACTCCCTTAGCCCGTGTTTTAGGCTCAGGCTCTGCTAAAGAAGGGGGCCATCATTGGCGCGCCCAGCGCGTCACCGCGATCGTATTGACTCCGCTGACGATCTGGTTGGTGGTATCGCTGGTCGTCATGTCCGGCGCGAGCTACGAAGCCGCCGTGCAGTGGCTAAGCTCGCCCATAGTCGCCGCACTGATGCTGGTGTTTGTGGGCGCAGTCTTCTATCACGCCCATCTGGGGATGCAAGTGGTGATCGAAGACTATGTACACATGCCGTGGTTGAAGGTCATCCTACTGTTAACCCTCCAGTTCGCCATGCTGCTGCTGGCATTGGTGTCCATGCTGGCGGTCTTGCGCGTCGCGCTCGAAGCGTAGCCTTTTGAGCTCCGCATACACGCTCATCGATCATCAATACGACGTGGTCGTTGTCGGGGCCGGTGGGGCCGGCCTGCGTGCGACCTTAGGCATGTCGGCCAAGGGTTTGTCGACCGCCTGCATCACCAAGGTCTTCCCTACCCGCAGCCATACCGTGGCCGCCCAAGGCGGGATGAGCGCGGCGCTTGGCAACATGGGTGAAGACGACTGGCGCTGGCACATGT
>JBOHHR010000379.1:0-3083 GCA_050725475.1 Gammaproteobacteria bacterium
TCGAGATCCCTGTGAAGTGCAAGCAGCCTCTATCGTCGATACAATTCGGGCATGGATGTCACGTATTTGCTCCAGCCGCTCAACGAGGCGCAGCGTGAAGCAGTAGCGGCAGAAGCTGGCAACATCTTAGTGCTGGCGGGTGCCGGCAGCGGCAAAACGCGGGTGTTGGTGCATCGGGTAGCCTGGTATATCTACACCGCACAGGCGCGGCCCCATGAGATCCTAGCGGTGACGTTTACCAACAAGGCGGCCAACGAAATGCGCACCCGTATCGAAGAGCTGTTGCGCCAGCCCGCGGGTGGCATGTGGGTGGGGACCTTCCACGCGCTCGCACATCGTCTGCTGCGCGTGCACGTTCAGGACGCCAAACTGCCGCAGAATTTTCAGATCCTTGACGCTGAAGACCAATATCGCCTGATCCGGCGCACCATGCGCGGGCTCGACTTGGATGAGGATCGGTGGCCACCGCGCGATGTGCAATGGTTCATCAATGCCCGCAAGGACGAGGGCCTGCGCGCCAAAGACTTGCCCCGCACCCCGGCCACAGATCCTGAATTCGTGAGGATCTACCAAAGCTATGAGGAAGCCTGCTCACGCGCCGGTCTGGTCGACTTCGCCGAGTTGTTGCTCAGGGCCCATGAGTTATGGCTGCGAAATCCGGCCTTGCTGGCCCATTACCGCCAAAGGTTTCGGCATATTTTGGTGGATGAATTCCAGGATACCAACGCGATCCAGTACGCGTGGCTGCGGCTGCTCGCGAGTGAGCACGGAAAGGTGTTCGCCGTGGGCGACGACGACCAGTCGATCTACAGCTGGCGCGGGGCGAGGATGCACAACATGCAGCAGTTTATTCAGGATTACGCCGCGGCGCGGCTATTGAGGCTGGAACAGAACTACCGGTCCACAGGCAACATCCTGGCCGCCGCCAACGCCTTGATCACCCATAACACGCAACGCTTGGGTAAGGACCTTTGGACGGTGCACGCAGAGGGAGAACCCATCGCCTTGTATGCCGCCTATAACGACTTGGACGAGGCGCGCTTCGTAGTCGAGCGCATCCAAGACTGGCACGCGCGTGACCGGCGTTACGATGAAGCGGCGGTGCTGTACCGCGTCAGTGCGCAATCGCGCGTATTTGAAGACGCCCTGCAGCAGCTCGGAGTCCCGTACCGGGTACACGGAGGGTTCCGCTTCTACGAACGGGCCGAGATCAAGGACGCCCTGGCCTATTTGCGCCTGGCTGCGTATCGCGATGATGATGCCGCCTTCGAACGCGTGGTCAACACCCCCACCCGAGGGATCGGCGAGCGCACTCTGGAGGCGGTCCGTGGGCTCGCCCGTCCCGAGAATGTGTCGCTGTGGCAGGCGGCGTGGCGCCTCATCGCCAATCGCCAACTCAATGCCCGCTCGCTCGCGGCCTTACACGGCTTTCTGGCACTCATCGATGAGTTGGAACAAGCGATCGCGGGGTTGGATCTGGGTGAAACCATAGAGCTTGCGATCACACGCAGCGGCCTGATAGAGCACTACCGCAAAGATCAATCCGAGCGCGCGCTAGAGCGGCTGGAGAACCTGCAAGAGCTGGTCACGGCGGGTCGCGAGTTCGTCTGGGATGCGGCAGACGGAGAAATACTGGATCCCCTAGCCCAGTTCCTTGCCCACGCCGCCTTAGAGGCGGGAGAGGGGCAAGCCGACGCCCATGAGGACAGCGTCCAGTTGATGACCGTGCATGCGGCTAAGGGTTTAGAATTTCCCGCGGTCTTTCTCGTGGGATTGGAAGAAGAGCTGTTTCCGCACCAACGCAGTAGCAGAAGCCCCGAGCATCTGGAAGAAGAACGCCGGCTGTGTTACGTGGGTATGACTCGGGCCAAGGAAACCCTGACCCTGAGCCACGCCGAAGTTCGCCGTCTGCACGGGACCGAGCGCTATCCCCAGCCCTCGCGCTTCATTCGCGAAATACCTGCCCATCTGATCGTCGAGGTTCGCTTAGGAAAACATCCCAGCCCCCAAAGCCGCCTGCAGGAGCTTAGTGAGCCAGAGGCCGCGAATGGATTGCGGCTAGGCCAGCGCGTACAGCACGCGCGCTTTGGAGAAGGCGTCGTGCTTAAAGTCGAGGGACTAGGTGAACATGCCCGAGTCGAAGTCAACTTTGCACAAGTTGGCCGCAAATGGCTGGTCGCGGCTTATGCCGGGCTGCAGGCGATCTAGGCCGGGGGAGGGCGCTTCGATCGATTCGGAGCGCCCTCTCTCGCAGGGACGTTGTGATTCGATAACTTGGAGGGTATCGAAGGGCCCTTTATTTGCTGTTCTCGAGCATATAGTCCACAGCGGCCTTGACGGCGTCATCATCCAAATCGGCGCGACCTCCCTTAGGAGGCATGATCCCGGCCTTGCCTTGAAAGCCGTTTATCGAATGATCGTACAAAACCTCAATGCCCTGCGCGATCCGCGCCGCCCACGCATCGGGATCCCCGAATTTTGGCGCGCCCGCAACGCCCGTGCCATGGCAAACAGTACACGCTTCATCGTACGTCTTTTTGCCGGGATGGTCGGCAGCCGCTCCTGCGGCGGCGGTTTCGGTGCCGGGCGCCCCACCCTCTGCAGCGGCAACGACGGTTGACGATTCCGGTACCGTTTCGAAGGCTCCCTGTTCTTCCGTAGCACTCGCATCTCCTCCTTCTACGGCGACCTGACCTACGGGTGCGGTGCGCTCCGCCACTCTCGGGTCGTTGGCGGCCGGTGTTGCCGCGGGATCTCCTTCGCTACAGCCGGCAAGCAGCGGTAGCGAAAAAAACGAAAAAAACGCAGCTCTACGTAGGCTGCCATTACGGTATCTGGCCATATCAATCCCCTTCTTGCTGTCTTGTGATGGTGGGTCAGGAAGTATAGCCGGTCAATTCGAACCAAAAAAGACGTAGACGCCGTCTAATGCCGGAGGTAAGCTTTCACCCGCGGAAAGCGCATAACCCCGTTAGGGATCCTGGGAGTCGCTGCAGGGACGGCTGGTAAGCTTAGCAAAGCGCCCGTAGCTCAGCCTGGATAGAGCGTTGGCCTCCGAAGCCAAAGGTCGTGGGTTCGAATCC
>JBOHHR010000380.1:0-2286 GCA_050725475.1 Gammaproteobacteria bacterium
CCACGCAGCGGCCCTGTCCATCCAGATACTTGGTGGCGGAATGAATCACCAGATCGGCGCCCAGGGCGAATGGAGTCTGTAACACCGGGG
This sequence comes from Gammaproteobacteria bacterium, assembly GCA_050725475.1. Taxonomy (GTDB): domain Bacteria; phylum Pseudomonadota; class Gammaproteobacteria; order JBOHHR01; family JBOHHR01; genus JBOHHR01. The sequence continues at coordinate 91 of JBOHHR010000380.1, forward strand.
TGCAAAAGCAGTTGTCTACCACCAACAAGCACTGCTTTGCGTGGGCCAGCTCGGCCAGCTTCTGGATATCGGCGATTTCCGTCAGTGGGTTGGAGGGCGTCTCCAAAAACAGCAGGCGGGTGCGCGCCGTGATGGCCCGTTCCCAGGCCGAGAAGTCGGTCAGGGGCACGAAGCTCGTCTCCAGGCCAAAGCGCGACAGGATCTTGCTGAACAGATTCACCGTGGTGCCGAAGATGCTGCGGGACGAAACGATATGATCGCCCTGCCGCAGCAAAGCCATGCAGGTGCTCAAAATGGCGCTCATGCCCGAGGAGGTGGCGATGCAGCGCTCCCCACCCTCTAACGCCGCCAGCCGGGTTTCGAAGGTGCGCACCGTGGGATTAGTAAACCGCGAGTAGATATTGCCGGGTTCTGTGCCGGCAAACCGTGCCGCCGCTTGCGCGGCATCTTTGAATACGAAGCTGGAAGTTGCGAAGATCGGTTCGCTTTGTTCGCACTCTGAGCTGCGCACCTGCCCGGCACGCACGGCCCGCGTCGCAAGGGCTAGATCATTTAAAGGCTTCTCCGCCATATTGCCTCCTACGCCTGTTTCGTAGGGAAGGGACCTTGGGCGAGAACAAAAAAACCCGCTGAAGCCATCGCTAAAGCAGGTCCCATCGCTTTAGCCATACTTATTAAGCGCCTGCAAGCTGAAATCAAATCGGCGCTAGGAGCGTCAAGGTAGAGTAATCGGGAGACGGTGTCAATTGCTTGCGGATAGCGTCAGGGTATCAAGCTTGGCTCGTGGGAACGATACCCCGCTCGCCCTGAGTATCGAAGGGCGAGTGGGGAAATGGGCGTTCATACTTCGATTACTTCGCGGCGAACGCCATGCCCGCCGGGCTTGTGGCTTACCCTTTCGAGGCACCATTTCAGTGGATCCTAAGGAGCACAGCCATGACACCAGTACGCCAGAAGATGCAAAACGATATGGTTCTCCGCGGTATGGCCGCGCGCACGCAGGAGTCCTATCTCCGTGCAGTGAGTTGGTGATCCACGGGACCGCTTCGAATCGGCGGGCAGCGCGTTTTGTAACGGGCTCGCCTCTCCGGCACACCCCAGCAGCGGGCGCACTGGACCGAGATAGCGCGCGATTGACAGCTAACAGGTCCAGTCGTATCTTCCCTCTTTAAAGAAAGGGGTTTTAAGATTCTTCTTTCGCATCTCGGCGCCCTGGGGGATGCACTGCGCCACCGCCCGAAACGCTCGTGGCGATGGACGTGGTAGACATGTCATGAGTCCGTGGTAGAGGAGACTGCCCCGGTAGAGGATGGCCATGGTGGGGATCTCTTCGTGCCGCGGTAGGGTTGTCGTTATGATGCCGCCACTCCTAAGCGGGAAGGGGCTGGTCGATCTTTGCACAGCCCTGGTGCGCTGGGAAGGGTGAAGCGCCGCAGGTTGGGGTTGTCCGATCCGGCGTCACACAAAATGCCATGTTCATCCGCCAACTCCAATACCTCGTAGCGCTGGCGAAGACGCGGCACTTCGCCCGCGCGGCCGAGCTCTGCCATGTCTCGCAGCCGGCCTTGTCGACAGGGATCCAACATCTGGAGGAAGAACTCCAGATCGCCGTCGTGCGCCGGGACCAGCGTTTTCAAGGACTCACGCCCGAAGGCGAGCGGCTCCCCGCCTGGGCACAGCGCGTCCTGGCCGACTGGGAGGGGCTCCGGCAGGAAGCGGCGCGCTCGCGCGGTGAGATCACCGGAACCTTGCGCATGGGCGCCATCCCCACCACGATGCCGGTCGTCCCGTTGCTCACCTCACAGAGCCGGGCGGCTTATCCCGGCATCCACCAGGCGGTCTTTTCGCTCTCCGCCGAAGAGATCATCCACCGGCTCGACGGCTTCGAGCTGGACCTCGGTCTTACCTACCTCGAAGACCAACGATTGGGTGGCTTCCGCGTCCTCGCCTTGTACCGCGAGCGCTACCTGTTGCTGGCACCGAATCGCGGGGCCATTCGCGGGCGGGCGGCGATGAGTTGGTCCGAAGCCGCCGAGCTGCCACTTTGCCTGCTCACCCCCACTATGCAGAACCGCCGCATCATCGACGCGGCCTTCCGGCAGGCGGGGACCGCACCACATGTTGCGGTCGAGACCGACTCCGTCTTTGCGCTCTGGGGGCTATTTACTTGACTGGACTGACCACAAGGTGTAGTGG
>JBOHHR010000381.1:0-3184 GCA_050725475.1 Gammaproteobacteria bacterium
CCACTACACCTTGTGGTCAGTCCAGTCAAGTAAATAGCCCACAGCCCACAAATCGATATTGATGTTATCGAACCCGGCTTGGCGGCCGAGATGAAAAGCTTCGTGCGCCTCCCGGCCGCTATGAATGCGCCCGAGACTTGCCAGTTTCTCGGCGCGAAACGATTGCACGCCTAGCGATAGCCGGTTAACGCCTGCTTTGTGATAGGCCTCGAAACGGTGCGCTTCGGCCGTGCCGGCGTTGGCTTCCAAGGTGATCTCCGCGTTGTGAGCGACCTTAAGGGAATTGCGAACCCCCTCGAGCAAGGTGCAAATGGCGTCCCCCGAAAACAAGCTCGGCGTTCCCCCGCCCATGAATATGGACTGTATGACCCGGTCACCGGCCAGCGAGCCGTTGTGGTTCAAATCGCTGAGAAGGGCCCGGATATATGCGGACTCCGGAACGCCTGCGCCAACGCGATAGGAGTTGAAATCGCAATAGGGGCATTTGCGTACACACCAGGGTAGGTGTAGGTATAGGGAAAGCGGGGGTGCCGTTTTAATCACGCGGGGTGCTTACCAATTTGGCAACCAGCTCGTGCAGCGCCTGGGCCCGATGGCTGATGCGATCCTTGACCGCTGGGTCTAGGTCGGCGGAACTGCAACCATAGGCCGGTACATGAAACAGTGGGTCATAACCGAAGCCATTTTGACCTTGCGCTTCGAATAATAACATTCCTTCCCACACCCCATGGGTGATGAGCGGCGTGGGATCCTCGGGGTAGCGCAAATAAATCATAAGGCAGTGAAACCGGCAGCGGCGCTGCTCCCAAGGAACGCCGGCCATTTCGCGGATGAGCTTCTCGAGATTTTCCCGATCGCAAGCCTCCTTTCCGGCATAGCGCGCCGAATGGATCCCCGGTGCTCCGCCCAAAGCATCCACCTCTATCCCCGAATCGTCGGCGATCGCCGGAAGACCGCAAACGGCGCTGGCGTTGCGGGCTTTGAGCAGAGCGTTTTCCACAAAAGTGAGCCCTGTTTCGGGGGCCTCTGCCACACTAAATTCGAGCTGAGGCCGTACGCTCCACTGGAGAGGGGCCAGAATCGCTGTAATCTCGCGCAGCTTCCCTGGGTTGCTGCTCGCGACCACGACTTCGATCCCTGGTCTCATTCGACCTTTAGCACGCTGCGTTGCTTTTCGATAATGCGTTGAATGCCTTGTCGGGCGAGTCCCAGCATGGCCTGCAGTTCGTCGAGGCGAAAGGCGTGCCCTTCCGCCGTGCCCTGGATCTCCACGAAATGACCCGCGTCGTTCATCACCACGTTCATGTCCGTCTCCGCTTCGGCGTCCTCGCTGTAGTCGAGATCCAGCACCGGCGTACCGCCGACGATGCCCACGGAAACTCCTGCCACCATCCCGTGCACTGGGCGTTCCTGGACCATTCTCTTGCGAACCAGAAAATCCACGGCCTCCACCAACGCCACATACCCTCCCGATATAGAAGCGGTACGTGTACCGCCATCGGCCTGGATCACATCGCAATCGACCAACAGCGTGCGTTCGCCCAGCGCGTTCAGATCGACCACCGCGCGTAGGGCGCGGCCAACCAGGCGTTGGATTTCCAGAGTGCGTCCCCCTTGACGACCGAGCGCAGCTTCACGACGTGTGCGTTCCCCGGTGGAGCGGGGGAGCATCCCGTATTCCGCAGTTACCCAACCCGAACCCTTGCCGCGCAAGAAATTCGGTACCCGCTCTTCCACGCTGACGTTGCAAACGACTTTGGTATCGCCATACTCCGCCAGTACCGATCCTTCGGCATGCTTAGAGAAACTCCGGGTAAACCTTACGAGGCGCAATTCATCGGGTGCTCGACCGCTAGGGCGCATAATGGGACCTTTCTAGTAGAACATGACCGTTTCGCCGCGCTTTAACACCTTCTGACCACTTGCGTTGTTCGAAGCGCGACGCGCCTGTACCGCAGCACGGGGACATCAAACCTTTGCCCATTATATCCTTTCGGCGGAGGTTCTTTCCTTATTTATAGCCACGGGTTTACCATACTGTTACCTTCATTCCTAGAACTTTGGAGCTCAAGCATCGGTGATTAAGAGCATGACGGCGTTCGCCCGCAGTGCCGGGCAAGGCGAGTGGGGATCTGCCGTGTGGGAGATCCGTTCCGTTAACCATCGCTATCTGGAGATCAGCCCGCGGCTGCCGGATGAGTTCCGTGCGCTTGAGGCCGAAGTGCGGGAATGCATCGGCAAACGGCTTGACCGCGGCAAAGTGGATTGCCTGCTGCGCTATCAGTTGCAGGTCGACCTAAGCCGAGGCTTAATGATAAACGAGAAGATGCTGCGGCAGATCGAGCAGGCCATCGAGAGGGTCAGCGCCATGGTGCCACAATGTGCTCCCGTCAATCCTCTCGATCTGCTGCGTTGGCCCGGGGTGATCGATCCTCCCGACATGCAGGAGGCCGGCGCCCCTTTGTTGGCGCTGCTGGACAGCGCGTTGGAGGCGCTCGTTACCGCCCGATGTCGGGAAGGTGAACGCCTATGCGCATTGCTTTCTGAGCGCTGCGAATGCGTGCGCCAGCACATCGCTTGGTTGCAGACGCGCTTGCCCGAGATCGTCGAAGCACTTATAGCGCGGATAAAAGGACGTCTGCTCGATCTGGGACAACAAGTCGACCCGGGACGCGTGGAGCAGGAGTTGGTATTGCTCATTCAGCGGCTTGATGTGGCGGAGGAATTAGACCGTTTGCAGGCGCACATAGATGAGTTCACGCGGGTGATCCGACACGACAAGCCCGTCGGCCGGCGACTGGATTTCTTATTGCAGGAAATGAATCGCGAGGCAAACACCCTGGGCTCGAAATCCGTACACATCGACAGCACGGGGGTTAGCGTAGAGCTGAAGGTGCTGATCGAGCAGATGCGCGAGCAGGTGCAGAACGTCGAATAGCATTTCACCCGCTTCACGACATCACGCAAACAGCCTAAGGAAGTCTATCCACGGGGTTTTTGTCATTTCCAGTCGTTGCACGTTTTCTCACGAAGTATGACGCCTTTTCGGCCCCTGTACACCGCGGTTAGGGTGGTTGCGTTCGCCGCTGTCGTCTGGTTAGTCAACGCTCCCGCGAATGCGGACGAATTGATTACTCTAAAAACGCGGCCGGGAGTCACCCAGCCGATTCTGCTGTGGCAGCCG
>JBOHHR010000382.1:0-6885 GCA_050725475.1 Gammaproteobacteria bacterium
AGTGAACCGCTTGTGGCATGAATCCTGTATTCACTTTTGCATGCGACAGCCCGTGTGGTTCGGATCCTTCAAGCTTTTGACGCCATGCGGACCGTTAAACGTCAAAGTTTGGTCATTTAAACCGAACCGAAGAGGAACCCTATGCAAAACGCTCTCACCATCGACGTCGAGGATTATTTTCACGTAGAGGCCTTTTCTGCAGTTATCGACAGACAGGACTGGCCGCACTATCCGAGTCGGGTCGAGAAAAATACACAGCTAATACTCGATCTCCTCGGCACCAAAAACGTTAAAGCGACGTTCTTTGTGTTAGGCTGGGTTGCCAAGCGTTTTCCGGCACTGGTCAAGAACATCGCCCAACAGGGACACGAGGTGGCTTCTCACGGCCTAAGCCACAAGCTGGTTTACGCCCAGACACCGCAAGAATTTCGGTCCGAGACAAGAGAGAGCAAAGAGATCCTGGAGGACTTGGCACAACAACCGGTCATTGGTTATCGCGCTGCCACCTACTCGATTACAAAAAGCTCGCTCTGGGCACTGGATATCCTCGCAGAGGAAGGATTCCGCTATGACTCCAGCATTTTTCCCGTGCGGCACGATAAGTACGGGATCCCCCACGCTAAGACAACACCACATACTCTTAAGACAGTAGACGGTAATAGCCTGATTGAGTATCCGCTCTCGGTTCTCCCGCTTGGAGGGTTCAACGTGCCGGTCGCCGGAGGCGGTTATTTTCGCTTCTTTCCCTATCGCTTCACCAAATGGGCGTTAGCGCGACTCAATCGTGGCGGAGATCCCTTCGTGTTTTACCTCCACCCCTGGGAGCTGGACCCGGACCAGCCGAGGATCCGTAACGCCACCGCCTTGTCACGGTTCAGGCATTATCTCAATCTGGACAGATGTTTTTCCCGGCTAGTGAAGCTGATCGACGATTTTCCCTTCGCTCCCATGTGTGAGATCTTGAACCAGGGTGATGTTTTGGGAACCTCGAAGGAATCGATGCCCCTAGCGTCCCTTGCCCCAAAAGATGATCTGCACCGTTTGCATCAAGATCGTTAAGTCCAGGAATAAGCTATAATTTTTTAAATAATACAGATCGTATTCAAGCTTTTCTTTCGCATCCTCGTCGGAATCCCCGTAGGGGTAACAGATCTGCGCCCATCCGGTGATCCCTGGTTTAACGTAGTGGCGGACGCCAAAATACGGGATCTTTTTCTCCAGCTGCCTGACGAACTCCGGCCGTTCGGGACGCGGCCCGATAAAGCTCATATCGCCTTTAAGCACATTAACGAGTTGTGGCAATTCATCGATACGAGTCTTGCGCATAAACGCGCCGACCCTGGTAATGCGGTCATCGTCTCGTTGCGCCCAACGCACCACGCCATCGCTTTCTGCGTCAACCCGCATGCTTCTGAACTTTAGCACCTTAAAGTGGCGCCCTTTCCTTCCGACCCTGACCTGACGATAACTTACCGGACCTTTGCCTTTAGATTCGATAAAAATAGCTAGGGCGGCCAAGCCCATGACGGGGAACATCATTATCAGCATTAAAGAGCTTAACGTTACATCCAATAACCGCTTAGCGCTCGGGGTGATTACGGCGCGTGAAAACCCCTTGGAAAAAACGACATCCCCGGGTTGCAGAGAATCAACCCTGAGCTTGCCGAGCTGCCGCTCCAAAAATTCGCTGAGCTCAATCACCCTGACTCCCGACATTTTGCAGTTAAGCAAGTCGTCGAGCGGCAGATTATTGCGCCTATCGTCCACCGCAACAACGATTTCATCAATTTGAAAGCGCCGTGCACAGTCTTGAATGGATAAACCCTGCGGCACAATCGTAGCTGGCGCCACTAGGCGGGGGCCTTTTTCAACATCGAAGAATCCCACCATGTCCACTCCGCGACGATCCGCTTTGCGCCGCAGTCCTTCGATTAAGCGCGCTTTTCTTCCCACCCCCAAGACGAGAACCCGCCGCTGCATCGTTGTTTCCATGTCGTGGAAATAGATGAGCCGACAGACGAGGATCCCTATGCCAGAGCACACCAGCGCGATAACGAAAGCGCCCGTACCCAAACCCACGTTAGGTAACCAACGGTCCAACAACGCCAGAGCGATTAACGCCAAGGCAAAACTCGCGGTTATTTTGAGAACGACAGTGTGACCGCGATCTCTAAGGTCGCGCTGATAGAGGCCGGTGGCCGTCATGACCATTAACATCAATGCGCAGAAGGAAAACGCTCGCATCCACATCGGTCCTCCTCCGCTGGGACTTACGCCGAAGTCGTAGAGCTGGAACGCCGCTCCAACATAGGCAGAAACAAGCAGGATTGTTATCTCCGCAGCGCTAAGGACAACCAACGAACGGGGTAGGTAATACCCGAAAACTTTATACATGCGACCTTCCCTAACAAGATGCTCCCCGCTTAATTAACTAGTCTTCTGGTATTTTCAAGGCGTAAGGCAATTTATGTGCCTAAGAAAAGGATTTCGGGTACTGACCGGAGGACAACAACAAGAAATACGCGATCCCGGTGATTGGGGACTCGTGAATCACTTGTGAGATCTCAGGTAAAAACCCGGCCGCGACCGAGGCAACACGCTTCGCTGAACTGCTGCTGTTCTCTCCGTCAGCAACGATCTGCGACGCCGGTCGCTGACATGTTGTTGTTGTGGCATAATCGAGTGCCGAACGCGCGGGGCATACAAAGAGAGAAACGCCCCTTGGTGCTTATAATGCTCGGATCGCATTGTTCAAGAAACGAGGCATCAGATGGACGAAAAGCTACGTACAGAACTCGAGGCAGCCGCCTTCAGACAGCTAGTCGCACACCTCCGAGAACACACGGAGGTGCAGAATATCGAGCTCATGAACCTGGCGGGTTTCTGCCGCAATTGCCTATCGAAGTGGTACAAAGCCGCTGCCGAGGAGCGAGGTGTGACTTTGGATTACGAGCAGGCGCGCGAGCTGATCTACGGTATACCGTATGCGGAATGGAAGGCAAAATACCAGACGGAAGCGACGCCCGAGCAGCAGCAGGCTTTTCTGAAAGGCGGGGGGGATAAGAACCCATAGCGCGCACGATGAGCTTCGTGTTTTCCTGCACCACGTCGCAGCGACGGGTGAGCGGCGACCGCCCGAGCGCGATGGAGCGCTACGCAGGACAGAACCTACTTAAGCGCAGGTCACTACAGCGGCAGGGCGGTTGATGGAGGAGGGGATTCTTGTTGAAAGAGGACGTGCCAAGGGTAGTGCGCCGGACCGAGGCGATGTGGGAGTGGGTCGAATACGCAAGCAACATGGATTGCAAGGGCGTTGTCCGTGAGTGCATGGGTTTGGTTCCATCGGTTCGGCTCTCCAAGATATTTTTACGACTTTTCGAGCCGCGCCATGAAGTGGTTGGGGTGGAGTTGTCTCCTATTGATGCTGGTGGGGCTTTACGGTGGGTTGGTGTTGGCGCCCCCCGATCATGAACAAGGCGAGAGCTACCGTATCATCTATATACACGTGCCTTCGGCATGGATGTCTCTGTTCGTGTACCTGGTCATGGCGGTAGCCAGCGTGGTGGTGCTGGTTTGGCGCGTTAAGCTGGCCGCCATCCTGGCCCAATGCAGCGCGCCCTTGGGCGCATCCTTTACCTTCCTGGCGCTGGTCACGGGCGCACTTTGGGGCAAGCCGATGTGGGGGGCTTGGTGGGTTTGGGATGCGAGGCTGACCTCAGAGCTCGTGCTGCTCTTCATCTATTTCGGTTATATGGGCCTGGATTCGGCGATCGTGGATAGAGGCACCGCAGCACGCGCTTGCGCCATTCTTGCTTTGGTCGGCACGGTCAATATCCCCATCATTCATTTTTCCGTGGAATGGTGGAACACCTTGCATCAACCGGCGACCATCAGCAAGCTGGATAAGCCCTCTATCCACCCGAGCATGCTGGCGCCTTTGCTGATAATGGCGGCCGCCTTCATGCTATATTACGCAACGGCGGTGTTCGCCCGCGTGCGCTGCGAATTGCTCGCTCAAGAGCGCGGCGCGCAATGGGTGAGAGAGCTGGTGAGCCGCGGCTAAAGATGAATGCGTTTTTTGACATGGGCGGCTATGGCTTCTACGTGTGGACCGCTTATACGGTAACCTTGATCGTGCTGGTTCTCAATCTCCTGATCCCAATGTTTCGTAACCGACGCTTACTGCGCCGGCTGAGCACGCGCTCCGGGCGAGAACAGCGACCATGAGAGCCCTACGCCGGCAACGCTTGATCATGGTAGTGACGCTGGTTGTGGGCGTTGCCTGCGCGACGGGGCTAGCGCTGGTGGCCTTGAGCCGCAACATCAATCTGTTCTTCAGTCCCAGTCAAGTGGCAGACGGAGAGGCGCCGCTCGATCACACCTTCCGGCTGGGCGGCTTGGTGGAAGAGCACAGTGTCGCACGTGATCCCGGCGGCTTAACGGTACGCTTCGTCTTGACCGATACGGTCGAGCGCATCCCGGTCACCTATAGCGGCATCCTGCCGGATCTGTTTCGCGAAGGCCAAGGCATCGTGGCGCAGGGGCGGCTCGATGGGCAGAAGGTCTTTGTAGCGGATCAGGTCTTAGCCAAGCACGATGAGAGCTACATGCCCCCCGAAGTCGACCACGCGGTCAAGACCGCCGTAAAGGCGAAACTCGGCGAGGCACAGATGTGATCCCGGAGCTCGGACACTTCTCGTTGATCCTGGCGTTTTGCGTGACACTGGTGCTCGCCGTGTTGCCGTTCGCGGGCGCGACGCGACGTAATGCCAATTGGATGGCTGTGGCCGCGCCGGCGGCCTGGGCACAGTTTCTATTCGTGGCAACGGCCTATGCTGTGCTGAGCCATGCGTTTATCAACCACGATTTCAGCCTGGTGTATGTGGCCAGCAACTCCAACCGGGAGCTGCCGCTGGTGTATCGGATCTCGGGTGTGTGGGGCGCCCACGAAGGATCGCTCATGCTATGGGTATTGGTTCTGAGCGTTTGGACAGTAGCGGTGGCGAGCTTCAGCCGCAGCCTGTCCCTGGAAATGCGGGCCCGCGTGTTGGGGACCATGGGCGTGATAAGCCTAGGCTTTCTCGCGTTTGCCCTGTTTACCTCCAACCCCTTCGTGCGCGATTTCCCTCATCCGCAAGATGGCGCCGATCTCAATCCCCTGCTGCAAGATCCGGGGATGGCCGTGCACCCCCCCATGCTGTATATGGGCTACGTCGGGTTTTCAGTTCCCTTCGCCTTCGCCATCGCGGCTTTGCTGGGAGGGCGCCTCGACTCGGCATGGGCCCGTTGGTCCAGACCCTGGACGTTGGCGGCCTGGGCGTTCCTGACCGCGGGGATCACGCTCGGAAGCTGGTGGGCCTATTATGAGCTTGGCTGGGGAGGGTGGTGGTTTTGGGACCCGGTGGAAAACGCCTCCTTTATGCCCTGGCTGGCGGGTACCGCTCTGGTCCATTCGCTCGCGGTAACGGAGAAACGCGGTTTGTTCCGCAGTTGGACGGTGCTGCTCGCGATCACGACCTTTTCGCTCAGCCTCCTGGGTACCTTCCTGGTGCGCTCGGGGGTGTTGACCTCGGTGCATGCCTTCGCCTCCGACCCCCTGCGTGGCGTTTTTATCCTCGCCTTTCTCGCCATCGTAGTTGGCGGATCGCTCACGCTTTATGCTTGGCGTGTGGCGCACGTGCGCGCAAGCGGTGCCTTTTCCTGGCTGTCCCGCGAAACCTTGTTGTTAATGAACAATGTATTCCTGGTGGTCGCGAGCGCTACCATCTTACTCGGCACGATATACCCTCTGGTCCTGGACGCACTCGGGCTAGGCAAGATTTCGGTGGGGCCGCCCTATTTCAATACGGTGTTTGTGCCGCTGGTTTTGCCGCTGTTGTTGTTGATTGGGATCGGGCCCGAGGCCCAGTGGCGCCGACAAGGCTGGGTGGCATTGCTACGGCAACTAGGCCCGCGATTTTTTCTCTCCGTGTTGGTTTCGGGGATGCTGGCATTCGCCCTGCCGGACCCCCGCTTGCTGGTCACCTTTACGGCGTTAGCACTGGCGGTTTGGGTGATCACGTCCAGCATCGAATATCTGCGTTCTCGGATCGCAACCCGCAAACGTCTTGGCGGGGGCCTACGGTCCGTGCCGATAGGGTCCTGGGGGATGTGCATCGCCCATATGGGTGTAGCCGTGAGCGTGCTGGGGGTCGCCTTGTCGAGTGCGCTTAGCCAGGAGCAAGATGTGCGCATGGCGCCCGGAGACACCCAGATCCTGGGCGGTATTAGCTTCCAACTGGTCGAGGTGGATACCCGCGAAGGTCCGAATTACCGGGCCACTGTGGCGCACATGCGCGTACACGAAGACGGGCGTGAGTTGAAGATCTTGTACCCCGAAAAGCGGCTATACCCGGTGCGCAAAGACGTCATGACGGAAGCCGCTATCGATAGCCGGTTCACCCGGGATCTCTATGTGTCCTTAGGGGAGCCCTTGGACGAGAAAGGAAGCGCATGGGCAGTGCGACTCTATTACAAACCCTTTGTGAGCTGGATCTGGTGGGGTGGTGCCCTGATGGCTTTAGGGGGCTTTCTGGCCGCATCCGATAGACGCTATCTCGCAACCGCGAGAAGGCGCCTGGGGCAAGAAACGCCTGTTCTCACCAGCCCTGCATTACCTTAATGAAACGAGTGGTATTGGTGCTCCCGCTCGGGATCTTTTTGATTTTGGTTGGGTTTTTCGCCTTTGGCTTGCGCAGCGATCCCAGCCGCTTGCCCTCGCCTCTGATCGGGGGGCCGGCACCACCGTTCGAGCTTCCCAACCTCACCCAACCCGAACAGCGCATCACTGCCGCCGATCTGGCGGGCAAAGTGAGCCTCCTAAACGTATGGGCCACCTGGTGCACC
>JBOHHR010000383.1:0-3314 GCA_050725475.1 Gammaproteobacteria bacterium
GTCGGCCCCAGATAACCGAGAGTATAATCGTACGTCTGTCGCAGTGAGGTCGCGCCTGGTGAGGCTCCGCAGGGCAGACCGACCTCCAAAGGTGAAGGCAAGGGGGCGAGATCTTTGTGTCCATGCATTAAGTGCATCGAGCGGTTAACCATTGTCCCGTTAAGCAAGACTTTCCCCCCTTTCGCTTAAGCACGGTAAAAGCGCCTACTCTACACTTGGCTAAGCCGATTTAATTTCAAAGGTTGTTTGACTGAGGAAATAAGTATGCAGGTAAAACGCACTATCGAGACGTTAACGTCACCCCGACTCGTCATTGAACTGCCGGAATCATTCGTCAATCATCAAGTAGAAGTGCTCGTCGTCACCCTGGATGAGCCGGAGCCAGCGGTAACACGCAAACGCCGGTGTCCGCCATCGCAGTTTGCCGGCAAAGTCAAAGAGCTGGGTGATGTGATGTCTTCTGTCTCGCCAGCGGATTGGGGAATTAATGATCGTTCTTGACACCCACATTTGGCATTGGTGGGTCAATCAAATTCCGGGTAAGCTGTCGCCGGCGACTATTGCCCTCATCGAAGAGTCGCCCGATGTCGGTGTTTCTGCGATTTCATGTTACCCCCATACCCACAGCCCTGTAATCTGTTTACGTTAAAAAAAAGACCGCGCATGAGACGCTAGAATCGATACAAAAAGTGTAACCCATGTCCCCGGACTTTTTTGTTACCTATCTCCCCGACCGTTCAGCCCTTTCAGGCAAGCTGAAGCCTCCGCCCCTTTGGTTCTGGAATCCGGTCGCCAAACTCCTTGGCCGTATCAATCCAGAGGCTAATGGCTTCCTGAGCGCTTGCCAATGCTGCCTCATAAGTGTCTCCGTGGGCTATACAACCAGGAAGCTCAGGAACCTCAGCGACAAAGGCGTTGTCTTCAGTGCTCCAATAGATGATCACTTCGTACCTATACATCGGTAACCTCTCCTAGCCTGTAGCGTAGGATAACAGCACGGACTTGGCGGACCTGATAAGGCTCTGCCTCGTTTCCTTGCCTTTGGAGGTTGATTCGCTCCTCGACATCGGCCCGCCGGAAGATGTGGTGGCTGCCTCTCGTACGCTCCTCAAAGCCTAGGTGCAGCAAGAGTGCGCGCAGATCTGAGAAGTCGATATTGGCGTCCGAGCGGGCCTTCAAGGATACGTCGAAGTAGCTTGCCGTGGGTTCCCATCTGAATATTTTATCGCTAGCTCGACCTCCCGCAAATCACCCCGCCCTCTCCACGGTAGGGACGGCATAGTTTGGATTCAACGCGATGTGCTTTCACGGCACTCGCCCCCCCGCCGGGAATCAGAGATTCGTTAAATCTCCAGCGTTTTTGTAGCGTTCGATCTGCTTGCGTAGCCCGTCCCAATCAAACACCGGCCCTGGGTCTGTCTTGCGATCGGGCGCGACGTGGCGATGACCCACAATGCGCTCGGTCGTTATCAGCGGCCAGTGCGCCATCAACTCGACGGCCAAGCGAGCAAGCTTCTGATACTGAGCCGTTGCATACGGTTCATCGTCGGTACCTTCTAGCTCGATCCCGATGGAGAAATCATTGCAACACGGCCTGCCCTCAAAACAGGACTCGCCCGCATGCCAGGCACGCTTGTGGAACGGAACGTACTGGGTAAGCGAGCCGTCGCGGCGAATCAATACATGCGCCGACACACGCAGGTTACTGATGTCGCGGAAATAGGGATCGGCCTCCGGTCGCAGGCGGTTGCTAAAGAGCTGATCGATGTAGTCTCCGCCGTAGTGTCCCGGTGGCAAGCTGATCCCGTGGACCACGATGAGATCGATCGCTATGCTCGGCGGGCGATCGTCGCAATTAGGCGATAGCACACGCCGCGCACCGCGCAGCCAACCCGTCTTGGCACTGATTCTAAACATGACTGCATAAATAATTTCGCATCTGAAATTCCAACTCGCCATGCCAGGCCGGCATCCGGAAAGTAGGTCCTATTTTTCTGGATTCCCGCGCGGGAATGACGGCTCAGGTTAGTTTCGTGACCAAAGGTACGAATCCATATGTGTCGCCGTGTATAACCGCCTTTGGGGCCTCCCCGGGCACGAGATAGGAACGGTCGCGCCTGGCTTGTTGAACCAAGGTTTCGGCGGACGCACCGACGAACTCCGCAGGATCGATTATTATTATATTATCGTTGGAGGATGAGCGCGCAGGCCGTCCTTGCACGCAAAGCAGCCTGGGTTTGCGAACAAAGCACGGATGAAGCAATTTCCGCTGGCTGAGGTCCATAGCTGCAAAGGAGGATACATATGCTAACCGCCCTGCACGACGATAAACTGGCGTTCGCCGAGCGGCTTGGCGCATTCTTGGTAAAACAGAATCGTTTGCCGAAGCGCACTTTGGCCCAAACGCTGCGCTTGCCGGAAGCACAAGAAGAGAATCTCAGCGTGCTGCTGGTGCGCCTCGGTTTGGTGGCCGAGCGCCACGTCGCCGAGGCGCTGGCGGAATTGCTCGCAGCCCCTTTGGTCGAGAAGAAAGATTTCCCAAGCATCCCGCTGCTTGAAGGTCGACTCTCGGTGCGCTTTTTGAAAGAAGCCAAGACCGTCCCTCTCGCCGAAAGCGAAAACAGCGTAACGGTTGCCCTGGCGGCGCCGCAGGATCAGTTTACCATCGACGCCCTGCGCATGGCGCTCGGAAAGTCGATTATCCCCCGCACCGGTGTGCAGTCCGAAATCGAAGAAGCCATCGAAAGGCTCTATGGAGCCGGACAATCGGACATCGCGCAGATCGTAAACATAATCGACCGCGCAACGACAGATGACGAAGATGTCCAGCACTTGAAGGAGATGGCGAGCGAGGCGCCGGTGGTGCGTTTGGTGAATCTTATAATCAACCGCGCCATTGAGCAGCGCGCGTCGGATATACACATCGAGCCCTTCGAACATCGGCTGCAAATCCGTTATCGAATCGACGGCGAGTTGCGGGAGATCGAGGCGCCGCCGGTGCAATCCACCGCCGCAGTCATCTCCCGCATCAAGTTGATCGCGAAGCTCAATATCGCAGAGCGGCGGCTACCTCAGGACGGGCGTATTCCAATGCGGGTGCAGGGCAAGGACATAGACATCCGCATGTCCACCGTGCCCACCTTGCACGGGGAAAGCGTGGTGTTGCGCCTGCTCGACAAAGAGAGCGTGAAGCTCGATTTTTCCGCCCTGGGGTTCAGTGCCGCCATCTTGGCACAATTCCGCCAGGTGCTCTCCCTTCCGCATGGGATCTTGCTGGTCACGGGACCAACGGGCAGCGGCAAAACCACCACCCT